>NZ_JBEXWT010000035.1:0-83952 GCF_040629945.1 Kitasatospora sp. NPDC005856
GGAGGTGTAGGAGGCGCCGCCGCCGCCGTGGACGTGCAGGTCGACGAAGCCGGGGACGACGGTGTACCCGGTCAGGTCGAGGTCGCCGGGCTCGGCGTCGCCACCGAGGGCGGCGATGCGCTCGCCCTCGACGGCGAGGCGGTCGCCCTCGACGACGCCGCCGGGCAGGACCAGTCGGGCGCCGGCCAGGGCAGTACGGTCACGGTCCGCGGTGGTCACGCGGTCACCTCCATCGAGAGCAGATCCCAGGCGAGCAGGCCCGCGCCCAGGGAAGCGGCGGTGTCTTTGAGCATGGCGGGTACGACCTTCGGGGGCATCTGGAAGGTCAGTCGCCCGGTGACCGCCGTGCGCAGCGGAGTGAAGAGCGTGTCGCCGGCCTCGGCCAGGCCGCCGCCGACGATCACCGTGGACGGGTCGAGCAGGCTCTGGGCCAGCACGATGCCGTCCGCCAGGGCGTCGACGGCCCGCTGCCAGACCGCGAGGGCGCGGTCGTCCCCGGCGTCCACCGCGGCGGCGCAGGATGCCGCGTCGGCGTCGGGGTCGCCGCTGGCCTCGGCCCAGGCGCGGGAGACGGCGGAGGCGGAGGCCAGCGTCTCCAGGCAGCCGCGGGCGCCGCAGCCGCACCGGGGGCCGCCCGGGCGGACCACGACGTGGCCGATCTCGCCGCCGTAGCCGTGCGCGCCGGCCTCGATCCGGCCGCCGATGCCGATGGCGCCGGCGATGCCGGTGCCGAGGGCGACGAACAGGAAGCGGTCGACGCCGCGGCCGGCTCCGAGCCGGCCCTCGGCCAGGCCGCCGGAGCGCACGTCGTGGCCCAGGGCCACCGGCATCGGCCCGCCGTCCGGTCCGGCCAGGCGATCGCCGAGGAGCCCCCGCAGCGGGAGTTCGCGCCAGCCGAGGTTGGCGGAGAAGACCGCGATGCCGTTCTTCTCGTCGATCGTGCCCGGGACGGCGACGCCGGCCGCGAGCGGGGCGACGCCGAAGCGGCGGCGGCCCTCGTCCGCCAGGTCGGTGGCGAAGTCGAGGATGGCGGCGACGACGGCGTCCGTGCCGTGCTCCCGCCCGGTCGGTCGGCGTGCCTCGAACAGCACGGAGCCGTCCTGGGCGAGCAGCGCGGCCTTCATGCCGGTGCCGCCTACATCGAGTGCGATGACGTGCTTCACGGGGGACAGTTTCCCTTGGGTGGGTCGAAGAGGTCTAGTCCAGTTGTCGGATTGGTCTGGTCCATACTGGGTGAGCTTTGTCGCAGCTGCGGGGGTGTGCGGGGCTTTGCGCCGGGGCGCCGGGCCGGGGGCCGGGCGGGGATCGAGCGGGGATCGGGCGGGCGGAGCGGGGCGGGGGCGGGGGTTTTGTTGCGCATTGTGCAATGACTCTGCGCACTTCGATAACCACTGGGACGGGACCGGGCGGTGGTGTGGACCGGTGGTCGGCGGGTTTGGCAGTGTTGCGCCTCCTCCGCCGGATTTCCCCCGATCCGGCCGATGTTCGTCCACGTTCACCCATGTTCATCCCCCCGAAGGCGGTACCCGCGTTGAACAGGCGCGTCCACGTTCCCACCCGTGTGCTCGGCGGTGCGCTGGCCGGAGCACTGGTCCTCACCGCGGTCAGTGCCTGCGGCGGGCAGGACGGCGGGCCGGTCACCCTCAGGCTGGTCGCGGCCGACTACGGGGAGAGCCCCGAGACCAACTCCCAGCACTACTGGAACGCCGTCGCCAGGGACTTCGAGGCGGCTAACCCGGGGATCAAGGTCAGCGTCGAGGTGGACAGCTGGACCGAGATCGGCAAGAAGGTCGAGGACATGATCGCGGCCGGCAAGTCGCCGGACCTGCTCCAGACCGGCGGCTTCGCGGACCAGGTCGCGGCGGACCGGCTGTACCCGGCGTCCGACGTGCTCTCGGTGGACACCCAGGCGAGGTTCCTGGACACCTTCGCGCACGCCGGGCAGGTGCTCGGCACGCAGTACGGGATTCCGTTCGTCTCCTCGTCGCGGGTGCTCTTCTACAACAAGGCGGTGTTCCGGCAGGCCGGGATCACCCAGCCGCCCGCCACCTGGAACGAACTGCGGCAGGACGCGGAGAAGATCAAGGCCAAGGTGTCGGGGGTGACCCCGTACGGGCTGCCGCTGGGGCCGGAGGAGGCGCCGGCCGAGTCGATGCTGTGGACCCTGAGCGGGGGCGGCAGCATCTCCGACGACGTCGGCAACTACACCATCGACAGCGCCCAGAACCAGGCGACCTTCGGCTGGCTGAAGAACAACCTGGTGAGCACCGGGCTGACGTACCCGGACCCGGGCAAGATGAACCGCACCCCGGTGTTCCAGGACTTCGCGGCCGGGAAGGTCGCGATGCTGAACGGGCATCCGACGCTGCTGCGGATGGCGACCGCCGGGAAGATCGACTTCGGGACGGCGCCGATCCCGAAGAAGGACGGGCTGGGGCGGACCGGGAGCCTCGGGGTCGCGGACTGGATGATGGCGTTCAAGGCGAACGGGCACAAGAACGAGATCAAGAAGTTCCTGTCGTTCGTCTACACCAAGGACAACCAGCTGAAGTTCGACGAGCAGTACAACCTCCTGCCGGTCACCCAGGACGCGTTCGGCCAGATGTCGTCGGACCCGAAGCACGAGGACCTCAAGCAGTTCGCGGTCGGGCTGACCAACGCGAGCTTCTACCCGTTCGGGGACCCGGCCTGGGGTGAGGTCAGCAACGGGATCAAGGCGGGGATCGGGCAGGCGGTGACGGGGGATCCGAAGCAGGTGCTCGGCGGGTTGCAGGACGCGGCGGCGAAGGAAGCGGCGAAGGTTCGCAAGTAGGACCGGGACCGGGGCTGGGGGCGGTGGGGGACTGCCCTCGGCCCCGGTGCGGGGCGCGGGTCCTCAGGGGAGCGTGATGGCGTAGGCCTTGCGGAGGGTCTCGTGGACCGTCCAGGTGGTGCGGTCGCCCTCGCGCAGGACCGCGCAGTCGCCGGGGCCGACCTCCAGGGTCGGGCCGCCCTCGATCTCGATGGTGGCCCGGCCGCTGAGCACCACGAACATCTCGTCGGCCTCGACGTCGGTGACCACGCCGGGGGTGATCTGCCAGAGTCCGCGCAGGTGGCGGCCGTCGGCGGACTCGGAGAGCACCTTGCCGGTGACCTCGGGGGTGCCGGAGACGATCTGGGACGGGTCGAGCGGATCGGGGTCGAGGTCGGCGGTGGGGATGTGCACGGCGAAGCTGGGCGTGGTCATGGGGGCGACGGTAGTCGGGGGCGGGGTGCGGTGGGGCGAGCAGTGTGTGTCGGGGTCGCGCGGGAGAATGACACTCCGTAGTGGTGGGCGGAGGTGTTTTCGGTGGGTGAGCCGGGCGGGCTGAGCGAGCGGGAGCGGGCGGTGCTGGCGCTGGAGGGGCGGCAGTGGCGTACGGCGGGGGCCAAGGAGCGGGCGATCCGGGAGGAGTTGGGGCTCTCCTCCACGCGGTACTACCAAGTGCTGAACGGGTTGTTGGACCGGGAGGCGGCGCTGGCGCATGCGCCGGTGCTGGTGAACCGGCTGCGGCGGGTTCGGGAGGCCCGGCGGGGGGCTCGGTGACCGACCGCTCGGTGGGTGCGTCGGGGGGTGGTCCGGGGTAGGGGCCCGGGTATGGGCTTTGAAGAGATGTTCGTGCCGGTGACCGAGGCCGGGCGGGACGGGGTGCGGGCCGTCCTGGCGGCGCCCGGGGATGCCGTGATCGGGTTGGACTTCGACGGGACGCTGGCGCCGATCGTGGCGGATCCGGGCCAGGCGCGGGCGCATCCGGGGGTGGTGGGGGCGTTGCGGCGGCTGGGGCCGGTGGTGGGTGCCGTGGTGGTGGTGACGGGGCGGCCGGCCGCCTTGGCGGTGGAGTACGGGGGGTTCGCGGGGGTGCCGGGGGTGGTGGTGCTGGGGCACTACGGGGCCGAGCGGTGGGAGGACGGGGAGCTGTCGGCGCCGGAGGCGCATCCGGGGGTGGCGCGGGTGCGGGATGCGTTGCCGGGGGTGCTGGAGCGGGTGGGGGCGCCCGCGGGGACGTGGGTGGAGGACAAGGGGCGGTCGGTGGCCGTGCACACCCGGCGGACGGCGGCGCCGGAGGAGGCGTTGGAGCTGCTGCGGGCGCCGGTGGGGGAGTTGGCGGCCGAGCACGGGCTGGTGGTGGAGCCCGGGCGGCTGGTGGTGGAGCTGCGGCCGCCGGGGGTGGACAAGGGGGCGGCGCTGACCGGGTTCCTGCGGGAGCGGGGGGCCCGCGCGGTGCTCTACGCGGGGGACGACCTGGGGGACGTGGCGGCCTTCGCCGCGGTGGAGAAGCTGCGGGGCGAGGGCGTGGCCGGGGTGCTGGTGTGCGCCGGTGCGGTGGGGGACGCGCCGGTGCGGGAGCTGGCCGACCGGGCGGACCTGGTGGTCGCCGGGCCGGAGGGCGTGGTGGAGCTGTTGGGGGCCTTGGGGGAGGCGCTCACAGCGCGTTGAGCTGGTCCAGGAACCACTGCTGCGGGGGGAGCGCGGTGGCCGCCGCCGTCAGGCGCTCGGTGCGGTCGGCGCGTTCCTCGGCGCTCATGGTGAGGCCGGCGTGGAGGGCGTCGGCGGTGGCGATCACGTCGTACGGGTTGACGGTGAGGGCGGCGTCCTTGAGCTCGGCGTGGGCGCCGGCCTCGCGGGACAGGACGAGGGCGCAGCCGTTGTCGGAGACCACCGGGACCTCCTTGGCGACCAGGTTCATGCCGTCGCGGATGGGGTTGACCAGGGCGACGTCGGCCAGGCGGTAGGCGGCGAGGGAGCGCGGGAAGTCGTCGTCGACGTGGAGCAGCAGGGGCTGCCAGCCGGGGGTGGCGAACTCGGCGTCGATCTCCTCGGCGAGGCGCCGGACGGCGGCCGTGTAGTCGCGGTACTCGGCCAGGTCGGTGCGGGAGGGGTAGGCGAAGGCGATGTGCACTACCCGGTCGTGCCACTCGGGGCGGGTGCGGAGCAGGTGCCGGTAGGCCTGGAGGCCCCGGACGATGTTCTTGCTCAGCTCGGTGCGGTCGACCCGGACGATGGTGCGGCGGTCGCCGACGGTCCGGCGCAGTGCGGCGAGGCGTTCGTCGACGTCGGGGCGGTGGGCGCGCTCGCGCAGGAAGTCGGCGTCGGCGCCGAGGGCGTGGACGCCGAGGGCGGTGGTGCGGCCGTCGAGGGTGACGGTGAGCGCGTCGTGGTCGACGGTCGCGCCCAGGAGGTCCGCGCAGCAGGCGGCGAAGGCGCGGGCCCAGCGCTCGGTGAGGAAGCCGGCCCGGTCGGCGCCGAGGATGCCGGTGAGGACGGCCCGGGCGACGTCGTCGGGCAGCAGCCGGTAGTACTCGGGAGGGGCCCAGGGGGTGTGCGAGAAGTGGCCGATCCGCAGGTCGGGGCGGGCCGCCCGGAGCAGCGCCGGGGCCAGGGAGAGGTGGTAGTCCTGGACGAGGACGGCGGCGTCCGGGGCGGCTTCGGCGGCCAGGGCCTCGGCGAAGGCCTCGTTGTAGGCCTGGTAGGCGGCCCACTCGGTGCGGAAGCCGGCGTCGAAGGCGGGTGCCGTGGGGGTCGCGTAGAGCAGATGGTGGACGAACCACAGGGTGGAGTTGGCGACGCCGTTGTAGGCGCGGGTGAAGGTCTGCGGGTCGATGTCCAGCATCCGTACGGCCTGGCCGCCGACCGCGTGGCCGGCCAGGTCGAGGCGGCCCCGGGGCGCCTCGGCGGCGGCTCTGCGGTCGGCGTCGCTGAGGGCGGCGCAGACCCAGACGGCGTTCGGGTCCGCGATGGCGGAGAGGCCGGAGACCAGGCCGCCGCCGCCCCGGCGCAGGGTCAGCGTGCCGTCGTCGGCGGTGCCGAAGGAGACCGGTCCCCGGTTGGAGGCCACCAGGACGGGAGCGGTGCCGGTCGCGCTCGAACGGTTGGTCGTGGTTTCGCCCATGGTTGGCATGTTGCCGGGGGTTCGGCGTGGCAAACCCGTGGAGTGCGGCGAAGACGGGCCCTTCAGTGACGGGTCGCGTATTCGGGGACGGTGTGCATCGGGGGGCGTTCCAGGGCGGTCACCGGGTGGGTGTGGGCGGTGAAGGCGCGGGTCTCCGGGTCGCGGGTGAACTGGGTGAGGTGGGGGTGGACGAGGTCGGCGGAGGCCTTGAGGCGGTGGGTGCGGTCGAGGCGTTCCAGAGCGGTCCGGTAGATGGTGGCGGCCATCCGGCCGAGGGCCTGGCCGTCCTGGTGGCGGTGGTGCCGGACGCCGACGTCCACCTGGGCCAGGGCGTCCAGGCCGGCCAGTTCCAGGGCGTCGACCAGCAGGCCGAGTTCGACGCCGTAGCCGGTGGGGAAGGGCAGCCGTTCGAGCAGTGAGCGGCGGGCCGCGTACTCGCCGCCGAGGGGCTGGACGAAACCGGCGAGTTCCGGCCAGTGGAGGTTGAGCAGCGGGCGGGCGACGAGTTCGGTGACCCGGCCGCCGCCGGCGGGCAGGACGGCGCCCTCCGATTCCAGCGGGCGGTCGTACATGGCCTTGACCAGCTGGATGGAGTCGTCGGTCAGCAGCGGGCCGATGATGCCGGAGACGAGGGCCGGGTCGAATTCGCGCAGGTCGGCGTCGACGAAGCAGACGATGTCGCCGTGGGTGACCAGCAGGGAGCGCCAGAGCACCTCGCCCTTGCCGGGGACGGCGGGCAGCCGGGGCAGTACGGCGTCGCGGTGCTCGACCCGGGCACCGGCCTCGGCGGCGACGGCGGCGGTGGCGTCGGTGGAGCCGGAGTCGACGACGACGAGTTCGTCGACGAGCGGGAGGCGTTCCATCAGTTCGCGGCGGATGGTGCGGACGATGTCGCCGACGGTGGCCTCCTCGTCCAGGGCCGGGAGGACCACGCTGACGGTGCGGCCGGTGCGTTCCTTGGCGGCGAGGAGGGTGTGGACCGGCCGGTCGGCCGCGCTCCAGGAGCGGCGGCGCAGCCAGGACGCCGTCTGCGGGAGGAGCTCGGGATTCGGTTCGGCGGGCACGGAGGTCTCCTCGGCGGGGACGGTGGGACGGGCCATCTCGCTTGGCGGACGGTCCCGTTCAGGATTGACGCCTTCGGATACAGTCTTCGTACAGCGGTCGGACCTTTGCACGCCGGGGTCTCCGTTGAGCACCACCACAATTTCACAAGCTCATCCAGAGGGACTGAGGGAACGGCCCGTTGACGTCCCGGCAACCTTCTCGCGCGGCTGTCGTCGACAGGCCCCGGCGGGACAGGTGCCAATTCCGGCCCGTGGTGCGACCGCGCCACGGGGAAGATGAGGAGAGAGGCCTCGCCATCATGGCTATCGACACCGCCGCACTTGTTTCCGTCGACCTCGGCCCGGCCGCCGCGCTGTCCTGTCGCGAGTGCGGCACCCGCTTCCCGCTCGGCCCCAGCTTCGCCTGCCTGGAGTGCTTCGGCCCGCTGGAGATCGCCTACGAGTTCGGCAGCGAGGGCGCCGAGGAGCTGCGCAAGCGGATCGAGGCCGGTCCGGCGTCCATCTGGCGGTACGCGCCGCTGCTGCCGGTTCCGGCCGACGTGGCCTCCAAGCCCAACCTGAACCCGGGGTGGACCCCGCTGGTGAAGGCGGACAACCTGGGCCGGGAGCTCGGGTTCACCGCCCAGCTGCACATCAAGGACGACTCCGGGAACCCGACGCACTCGTTCAAGGACCGGGTGGTCGCGTGCGCGATCGAGGCGGCCCGGGCGTTCGGGTACACCACGCTGTCCTGCTCCTCGACCGGCAACCTGGCCGGCGCGGTGGGTGCGGCGGCGGCCCGGGCCGGGTTCCGGTCCTGCGTGTTCATCCCGCACGACCTGGAGCAGGGCAAGGTCGTCATGGCCGGGGTGTACGGCGGCGAGCTGGTCGGCATCGAGGGCAACTACGACGACGTGAACCGCTTCTGCTCGGAGCTGATCGGCGACCCGGCCGGCGAGGGCTGGGGCTTCGTCAACGTGAACCTGCGGCCGTACTACGGCGAGGGTTCCAAGACGCTGGCCTACGAGATCTGCGAGCAGCTCGGCTGGCGGCTGCCGGAGCAGATCGTGATCCCGATCGCCTCGGGCTCCCAGCTGACGAAGATCGACAAGGGCCTCCAGGAGCTGATCAGGCTCGGTCTGGTCGAGGACCGGCCGTACAAGGTCTTCGGCGCCCAGGCCGAGGGCTGCTCGCCGGTGTCGGCCGCGTTCAAGGCCGGCCGGGACGTGATCAAGCCGGTCAAGCCGGACACCATCGCCAAGTCCCTGGCGATCGGCAACCCGGCCGACGGCCCGTACGTGCTGGACATCGCCCGCCGCACCGGCGGCGCGGTGGAGGACGTCACGGACGCCGAGGTCGTGGCGGCGATCAAGCTGCTGGCGCGGACCGAGGGCGTCTTCGCCGAGACCGCGGGCGGGGTGACCGTCGGCGTGCTGAAGAAGTTGGTCGAGACCGGGCAGCTGGATCCGGCCAAGGAGACCGTCGCGATCAACACCGGCGACGGCCTGAAGACCCTGGACGCCGTCTCCGACGCCGGGATGAGCGCCGTCATCCGCCCGACGCTGGACTCGTTCCGCGCCGCCGGCCTCGCGTCCGCCTGAACCACCCCCGCCCCCGCAAGGAGAGTCATGAGCGCCAACGTCCGCATCCCCACCATCCTGCGCACCTACACCGGCGGCGCCGCCGAGGTGACCGCCGAGGGTGCCACCCTGGCCGAGGTCGTCGCCGACCTGGAGAAGAACCACGCGGGCATCTCGGCCCGCATCCTGGACGACACCGGCAAGCTGCGCCGCTTCGTGAACGTCTACGTGAACGACGACGACGTGCGCTTCGCCGAGGGCCTGGCGACCGAGATCGAGGACGGCGCCGGCATCTCGATCATCCCGGCGGTGGCCGGCGGCTGCTGAGCAGTTTGCGAGAACCGCGGTCGCCCGCGCGTACGGAATTCCGATCTCCGTACGCGCGGGCGACCGCTGCATTTCGGCGGGAATATTTCCCGCCCGAGCGGAGTAGAGTGTGGCTCGGCTGGGAACATGGTTTCCCTTTCGGCTCCCGCAGTGCTCGGCCCGGGAGCGCCCGGCCCCGTGAAACCTGTCAGGCAGTTGTCAGAATTCCCGCAGACATTTGGGTAATTCGTCCGCTATGTCCGGCGTGGAATGCCGAGATTATTCCGATTCAGCCCGTCCTGTCCCTCGACGGCCGAACGGAATTACCGGCGGCTGGCCCTGTTGCAGAGGGCGTCGATCCGGATACATTCAGCGGCGGTCGACGCAATCACCCGCTCGCCGGAAGCCACCAGGCGTCCTGCACGGAGGGCTGCGGCGTGCACGGCTGCGCCCAGGGGGGGTTCCCCGGGCCGGCCTTCAACCAACCCGGGCCCGCGACCTGCGGGCACGTGAAGGGCCAGCACAGCACTAGGGGAGTTCGGAATGGCTCAGGGCACCGTCAAGTGGTTCAACGCGGAGAAGGGCTACGGCTTCATCGCGGTCGACGGTGGTGCGGACGTCTTCGTCCACTACAGCGCGATCCAGATGGACGGCTACCGCACCCTCGAGGAGGGCCAGCGGGTCGAGTTCGAGATCTCCCAGGGACAGAAGGGCCCGCAGGCGGACATGGTCCGCGCGGCGGTCTGACCCCTTCCGACCCCAGGAGCTCGGCGCGGCCCTTCGGCTGGTGACCTCTCGCTTCTCGACGGGCCCGTGCGACACACGTCGCGCGGGCCCGTCGGCGTTCCCCGGCGCACCCGGTCGGCGTCTGCCCGGCGGACCCCGACGACGGCTTGCGGATTGCCGATTGGGCTTGCACTCGACCATCGGGAGTGCTAATCATTGGCGTTAGCACTCACAGCGTGAGAGTGACAGCGGACCGGGTCGGTGAGGCCCCCGGGAGCGGTAGGGGAATGGACCCCCGCACACCAGGGCCGTCCGTCGCGGGCACCCCTTGGTCCGAGCAGTCGACCGTGTCCCGGAGGACCACTTCAGATGGCCAAGATCATCGCCTTTGATGAGGAAGCTCGCCGCGGCCTTGAGCGTGGCATGAACCAGCTCGCCGACGCAGTGAAGGTCACGCTCGGCCCCAAGGGTCGCAACGTCGTGCTGGAGAAGAAGTGGGGCGCCCCCACGATCACCAACGACGGTGTCTCCATCGCCAAGGAGATCGAGCTCGAGGACCCGTACGAGAAGATCGGTGCGGAGCTCGTCAAGGAGGTCGCCAAGAAGACGGACGACGTCGCGGGTGACGGCACCACCACCGCCACCGTGCTCGCCCAGGCCCTGGTTCGCGAGGGTCTGCGCAACGTCGCCGCCGGCGCCAACCCGATGGCCCTGAAGCGCGGCATCGAGAAGGCCGTCGTCGCCGTCTCGGACCAGCTGCTGGCCCAGGCCACCGACGTGGAGACCAAGGAGCAGATCGCCTCCACCGCCTCCATCTCGGCCGCCGACACCCAGATCGGCGAGCTGATCGCCGAGGCCATGGACAAGGTCGGCAAGGAAGGCGTCATCACCGTCGAGGAGAGCAACACCTTCGGCCTGGAGCTCGAGCTCACCGAGGGCATGCGCTTCGACAAGGGCTACATCTCCGCCTACTTCGCCACCGACCTGGAGCGCATGGAGGCGACCTTCGAGGACCCGTACATCCTCATCGCCAACTCCAAGATCGGCTCGATCAAGGACCTGCTCCCGCTGCTGGAGAAGGTCATGCAGAGCGGCAAGCCGCTCGTCATCATCGCCGAGGACGTCGAGGGCGAGGCCCTGTCGACCCTGATCGTCAACAAGATCAAGGGCGTCTTCAAGTCCGTCGCCGTCAAGGCCCCGGGCTTCGGTGACCGCCGCAAGGCCATGCTCGGCGACATCGCCATCCTCACCGGTGGCACCGTCATCTCCGAGGAGGTCGGCCTCAAGCTGGAGAACGCCGGCGTCGACCTGCTGGGCACCGCCCGCAAGGTGGTCATCACCAAGGACGAGACCACCATCGTCGACGGTGGCGGCGACAGCGAGCAGGTCGCGGGCCGCGTGAACCAGATCCGCGCCGAGATCGAGAACAGCGACTCGGACTACGACCGCGAGAAGCTCCAGGAGCGCCTCGCCAAGCTGGCCGGCGGCGTGGCCGTCATCAAGGCCGGCGCGGCCACCGAGGTGGAGCTCAAGGAGCGCAAGCACCGCATCGAGGACGCCGTCCGCAACGCCAAGGCCGCCGTCGAGGAGGGCATCGTCGCCGGTGGTGGCGTCGCCCTGCTGCAGGCCGGTGTCGCCTTCGACAAGCTGGAGCTGGACGGCGACGAGGCCACCGGTGCCAACATCGTCAAGGTCGCGCTGGAGGCCCCGATCAAGCAGATCGCGACCAACGCCGGCCTGGAGGGTGGCGTCGTGGTGGAGAAGGTGCGCAACCTCCCCGCCGGTCACGGCCTGAACGCCGCCACCAACGAGTACGTCGACCTGATCGCCGAGGGCATCATCGACCCGGCCAAGGTCACCCGCTCCGCGCTGCAGAACGCCGCCTCCATCGCGGCGCTGTTCCTCACCACCGAGGCCGTCATCGCCGACAAGCCGGAGAAGGCCGCTGCGGCCGCCGGCGGCGGCATGCCGGGCGGTGACATGGACTTCTGATCCTGATCGCTTCGATCGGATCGGTTGATTCCCCGTCCGTGTGGGCGGCTCCCTTCGGGGGGCCGCCCACGCGGCGTTTCGGCGTTCGGGGGACTTGAGGAGAGGATGGACGGATGGCTGCCGACGACATCGAGACCGCCCTGCACAACGCGCGGGCACTGATCCTGGCCGACCTCACCGCGCGGGACGTGGCGGACGCCGCCGTCGTCTCGCTGGTGGAACAGGCCGTGACGCACCGCCGCTGGTGGCTGGAGCAGTGGCCGGACGGCACCGAGTACGTGCTCGGGCTGGTCGCCCAGGACGTCCAGGACGCGCTGCTGGAGGCGTACGGGCGCTGGCCGCTGTGCGCCGACTGCGCGGCCGACGACGACCCGCACGCCCTGAGCGTGGAACCCGAGCTGGGGCCGGACCCGCACTGGGTGTGCGGCGCGCGGGGCGTGGTGGTGGCACCGGTGGGGAAGCTCGCGTAACCGGGGGCGGGCTCGCGCGGGCCGCGGGTACGGTGCCGGCATGAGGCGCTGGGTGTGGGGTGTGGCGGGAGGCTGCTGCGGCCTCGGGCTGTGGTGGGGCCTGGTGGAGCTGTCGGGGGCCGGCCAGGACGCGTGGTGGGCCGTGGTCGGGCGCGTTCCGGCCGTGCTGGCGGGGATGGCCGCCGCGGACCGGGGGATCGCGCGGCGGGGCTGACGGGCGGCGGGGCCGGCGGGCGTCGGAGGGTGCCGGGGCTCGGCCGTCAGAGGGTGCCGAGTTCGGCCGTCAGGTTGGCGTGGGCGGCCGCCGTGAAGCGCTCACGGGCGACGGGGGTGCGGTAGAGCGCGGGCAGTGCGAGCAGGTGGCGCAGGACGGTGGCCCGGCCGGCCGCGAAGTCCGGCGCGGGCACGAAGCCGTACTCCTCGCGGACGGCGGCCGCGTACGCGCCGTACGCCTCGGGGGTGCCGCCGAGGACGGCGAGGTCCGCGTCGCAGAGCACCTCGCCGTTGCGGTCGCCGGGGGCCGGGTCGTGGCCGACGGTCAGCAGCACCAGGCGCTCGACCTCGGCGACCCGCTCGGCGGGCAGCCCCGCGGCGGTCAGCGCGCGGACGGCCAGGGCGGCGCTGCGTTCCTCGTTCTCGCTGCGGTCGGGGCGGTAGACGGCGTCGTGGAACCAGGCCGCGAGGCGGACGGCCTCCGGGTCGGCGGCGTGCCCGGCCAGCTCGTCGACGCGTTCCAGGACGGCGCGCAGGTGCGTGGTGGTGTGGTAGCGGCGCTGGGGCTCCGACCAGCGGCGCAGCAGCTCCCGGCCGTACGGTGCGGGGTCGACGGCGGCGCCGCAGCGGTGCAGCAGCGCGGTCCAGGCGGCGAGCAGGTCCGCGAGCGGATCCTCGGTGGCCGGCGCGTGTCCGGTGGCCGGGTCGTGTCCGGCGCTCGAGGCGGGTCCGGCGGCCGGGTCGTGTGCGGTGGGCGGCATGGCGACCATTGTGGCGCCCCGGCCGGGTGCTGGACCCATAGGTAGGTTG
The DNA here is from genome assembly GCF_040629945.1 of Kitasatospora sp. NPDC005856. Taxonomy (NCBI): domain Bacteria; kingdom Bacillati; phylum Actinomycetota; class Actinomycetes; order Kitasatosporales; family Streptomycetaceae; genus Kitasatospora; species Kitasatospora sp. NPDC005856. Next base: position 13,050 of record NZ_JBEXWT010000035.1, read on the forward strand.
ACGATATATGTAGTCGTATGACAGAACGCTCCATGCAGGAGCCCACGCTGCTGCTGCTCACCGCACTGGCCGACGCCCCGCGCCACGGCTACGCGCTCATCCAGGAGATCGCCGCGATCTCCGACGGCCGGGTCAAGATGCGAACCGGCACCCTCTACGGGGCGCTCGACCGGCTGCTGGGCCAGGGCCTGATCGAGGTCGCCGCCGAGGAGGTGGTGGACGGCCGCGCCCGGCGCAGCTACGCGCTGACCGAGGCCGGCCGGGACGCGCTGGCCGCCGAGGCGGAGCGGCTGCGGGCGGTGGCCACCGAGGCCGAGCGCCGGCTGAGCCGGCTCCGCTCGATGCTGCCCCGCAAGGCCGGGTCGCAGGGGCGGCCCGCGGCGGGAGGCCTCTCATGAGCACGCCGGCGATCGGCGCGGCGCCGTCGGCGGTGCTGCGGGCCGCGCTCCAGCTCTACCCGGAGCGCTACCGCCGCGAGCGCGGCGAGGAACTGGCCGAGGTGTTCGCCGACACGGCCGCGGAGGGCGGCCGGCTGGCGGTCGCCCGGGAGCTCCTCGGCCTGGCGGGGTACGGGCTGCGGGTGCGGCTCGGGCTGACCGGGGCCTCGGCGGCCGGGCGGCTGCTGGCGCTGCTGGCGCCGATGCTCGCCGGCGCGGTGGCCGGTGCCACGCTGGTGGCCTGGACGGTCACCTCGGACCGGATCGCCGTCTGGCTCTCCTGGGACGACCCGTACAAGGTCTACGTCGCGGCGTTCTGCCGGCCGGTGGCCGCCGCGCTGCTCCTGGTGGCGGTGCTCCTCGGGCGGTGGACGGCGGTGCGGTGCACCGCGCTGGTCCTGGGGGCCGTGGGGCTCTACGACCTGGCGGACGCCGTGTGGGTCTCCTCCTTCGACGTGTGGTGGATCGGCTACATCGGGATGGCCTCGCTGCCGTTCGTGGTGGCCGCGCTGCTGCTGGTCGCTGCGCCGACCGACCTGTTGCCCCGGCCGACCTGGCGCACGGGTGCCCTGGCGCTCGCCTCGGTGGCCGTGGGCGGGCTGCTGGCGGGGGTCCAGAGCTGGGACGACACCACCTTCCCGCTGGGCCTGCCGTGGTTCGTCCTGCTGCTGATCGGCCCGCTGCTGCTGGCCTTCGCCGGGCTGCGCGGGCGGGTGACGACGGCGGCCGTGGGGGTGGCGACGCTGGTGCTGACCGGGCCCGGCTGCCTGTTCAACATCTGGCGCGAGTCCCGCGGGGTCTCGCACCTGCTTCCGGCGGCGATGCCGACGGTGGCGGTGCTGGTGCTGGTGGCGGTGGCGGTGCACCGGTTCGGTCGGCGGGAGGCGGTCACCGGGGTCCACGAGCCCGCGTGACCGGGAGGGCTTCCGTGAGCAGAAGTCCTCTGTGACCGGGAGCTCGAAGGGGCTGTTGTCGAGGGGGCCGTTCCGGCGTGACCGGATCGGCCCCCTGGTCGTCCCCGGGAGTCGCCGGGGCCCGGTGGATGTGGCAGGCTGTCGAATATGTCTAGACCAATTTTCGAAGTCATCGCGCTGACGCCCCAGGACGCCCAGGCCGCCGAGTCGGGCGGCGCCGACCGGCTCGAACTGGTCACCGACATGGCCGCCGACGGGCTCACCCCCTCCGTCGAGGACTTCGGCCGGATCCGGGCCGCCGTCGGCATCCCGCTGCGCGTCATGCTGCGGATCCGGGACGGCTTCGCCCCCGGCGACATGGACGAGCTCTGCGCCCGGGCCGCCGCCCTGCGGGCCGAGGGGGCCGAGGAGTTCGTCCTCGGCTTCCTCGACGCCGACGGCGCCGTCGACCTGGCCGCCACCACGACCGTCGCCGAGGCGATCACCGGCTGCCGCTGGACCTTCCACCGCGCGATCGACCACAGCGCCGACCGGGCCGCCCTGCGGGCCGCCGTCGGCGGGCTGCCAGGCCTGGACACCTTCCTCACCTCCGGCGCGGCCGCCGGGGTGGACGCAGGGCGCGAGGTGCTGTCGGCCGAGCTGGCCCGGGCCGGCGAGCCCGGATACCGGCAGCGGATCCTGATCGGCGGCGGCCTGCGGGCCGAGCACCTGAAGGAGCTGCGGGCGGAGGGCTTCGACGCCTTCCACGTCGGCGGCGCGGTGCGGGTCGACGGCTGGCGGACGCCGGTGGACGCGGCCAAGGTCGCCGAGTGGCGGGCGCTGATCGACGCCTGAGCGTCGGGTGACGGGTGACGGGTGCCCGCGTCGGGTGACGGGTGCCCGCGCCGCGTGCCCGTGCGCAAGGGCCGGCCCCCCGGCCGGCCCTTGCGCGCCCTACCGCAACTGCTCCGGCAGCGGCTCGCCGTGCAGCACCGTCAGCCCGGAGACGGCGCGGGTCAGCGCCACGTACAGCCGTCGCAGGCCGGTCCGCTCGTCCGGCTCCCCGGCGATCACCGCGGCCGGCTCGTCCAGCACCACGTAGTCGTACTCCAGGCCCTTGGCCAGCGAGGCCGGGACGAGGGTGAGCCGGGCCTGGGCGCTGGTCTCGGTGCCGGGGGAGAGGTGCGGCAGGCCCGCGGCGGTCAGCGCCTCGGCGAGCTGCGGGATGCGGGCGTCGGCGGCGATCAGGCCGGTCGAGCCCTCGTGCTCCAGCGCCTCCCGGCAGGCCGCCAGGACGGCCTCCGTGGTCTCCCCGTCGGCGATGTGACGAATCGTCAGCGATCCGGGGGCCTCGCGGACCGAGGAGGCCGGGGCCAGGCCGGGGGCGATCGCCGGGAGCAGCCGGGAGGCGTACGCGATGACCTCCTCCGGTACCCGGAAGCCCTTGGTCAGCTCCTCGATGTGCGCCTCCGGCTTGCCCAGGTGGCGCAGCGCCTCCGGCCAACTCGCCGTCGCCCACGGGGTGGTGCCCTGGGCGAGGTCGCCGAGGACGGTCGCCGAGCCGGTGGTGCAGCGGCGGCCGACCGCGCGGTACTGCATCGGGGAGAGGTCCTGGGCCTCGTCCAGCACCACGTGCCCGAGCGAGGGGGTGCGCTGCACCAGGTCGTTCGCCTCGTCCACCAGGACGGCGTCGGCCGCCGTCCAGCGGGCGGTCTTCACCGAGCGGCCGGGCTTGGGCCAGAGCACCGCCCGCTGTTCCTCGGGGGTCAGCACGCCCTCGGCGCACTCGGCGAGGAACTCCGGCTCGGAGAGCAGCCGCAGGACCAGCTTCGCCGGATCGACGGCCGGCCAGCACTCCTTGACCACCGCCTTGACGGCGCTGTTGCGGGCCACCGCGTCCTGCACCCGGTCGTCCGGGGCCTCGCCGCCCTGCTCCATCTTCAGCAGCACGGTGTGCGCGATGCGCTGCGGCAGGGCGTCCCGGGCGGCGCCGTAGCGGACCTCGCGGCCCTTCAACTCCTCGATGATCTGGACCAGTTCGTACACCGGCACGCGCCAGCGGCGGGAACCGCGGACCACCACGCAGGGCTCGGCGGGCAGCGTGATGCCCGAGCGCACCGCCCGGCGCAGCACCTCGGCCATCCGGGCGTCGCCCTTCAACCGGGCGGCCTCCGGGTCGTCCTCGCCCCTCACCTCGACGTGCCCGACCAACTGCTGCACGGTGGCCTGGGCGACGTCCAGCTCGCCGAGGGCGGGGAGCACCTGCTCGATGTAGGAGAGGAAGGCGTTGTTCGGCCCGATCACCAGGGTGCCGGTGCGGGCGAGGCGCTCGCGGTGCGCGTACAGCAGGTAGGCGACGCGGTGCAGGCCGACGGCGGTCTTCCCGGTGCCGGGTGCCCCCTGGACGCAGATGGTGCCCGTGATGTCGGAGCGGACGATCTCGTCCTGCTCGGGCTGGATGGTGGCGACGATGTCGCGCATCGGGCCGACACGGGGCTTCTCGATCTCGGCGGCCAGCAGGGCGGAAGTGGTGTCGCCCTCGGCCGGATCGCTGAGGTGCTCGTCCTCGTAGGCGGTGAGCTCGCCGCCGGTGTAGCCGAAGCGGCGGCGGCGCTCGACGTCCATCGGCTCGGTGCGGCTGGCCCGGTAGAACGGCTGGGAGACCGGCGCGCGCCAGTCGATCACCATCGGGTCGCCGTCGGCGTCGTGGACGTGCCGGCGGCCGATGTAGAAGCTCTCCCCGCCGCTGCCCTCGCTCAGTTCCTCGCTGATCGCGTGGAGGTAGTCGAGGCGGCCGAAGAACAGCGGGGTGTGCGAGAGGTCGGCCAGGGCGGCGATCCTGGCCTCGATCTGGTTCTGAAGCACGAGGGCGGTGACCCAGGTGCCGGTCACGTCGCGGATGTCGAGCGACTCGACGTCCTCGCGCATGGCGCGCAGCGCGGCCCGGGACGAGGCCAGGTGGTCGCGTTCGCGCTGGAGGGGGTCGGTGGTGGGGGTGGCGGGCACGGCGAACCTTCCCGGCTGTCCCGGTGGCGGGCGCAGCGGATCGTAGGAGCTCACGGTGGGTGCGCCGACCGGTTGCCGTGCGGTCGGCACCTCCCCCGGCTGCCTGCGGGACTTCAGCAGGTACCACGGTTCGGGAGGGGGCAGACGGACGATCTTAGACCCGTCCGCCCCGGGGTTCCAGCCCGGCGGGTCTCGGGGTGGGCCCCGGAGGGGCTCGGGGTTCCTCCCTGAGGGGCGTCGGTGGCCGCCGTACACCCCCAGGACGACCCGCGCACCTGCGGATACGGCCTTTGGAGTGATGCCGTCGGCCGCTCGGGTGCCTACCGTTGAAGACATGAGCACCACGAACCGCAACCCCCGATCCGGCCCGGCCGGCGCCACCGCCGTCTCCGGGCGTCACCGCAACCCGCTGAGCACCGCCGTCCGCAACGTCGGCATCGCCCTGGACACCGCCGCGCGCGTGATCTTCCTCGGGCGCGACGGTGTCCGGTACTGAGGCGCTGCCCGGTACCGGGACGGTGTCCGGTACCGAGACGGTGCCCGATGCCGAACCGCCCTACAGCACGTCGTCCGCGTCGATGATCCGGTACGCGTAGCCCTGCTCGGCCAGGAAGCGCTGCCGGTGGGCGGCGAAGTCCTGGTCCACGGTGTCCCGGGCGACCACCGAGTAGAAGTGCGCCGCGTGGCCGTCCGCCTTGGGGCGCAGCACCCGGCCGAGGCGCTGGGCCTCCTCCTGGCGGGAGCCGAAGGTCCCGGAGACCTGGATGGCCACGGTGGCCTCGGGCAGGTCGATCGAGAAGTTCGCGACCTTCGAGACCACCAGGACGCTGATCTCCTTGTTCCGGAAGGCGTCGAAGAGCTTCTCGCGCTGGGCGTTGCTGGTCTCGCCCTTGATCACCGGGGCGTCCAGGGCCTCGCCGAGCTCGTCCAGCTGGTCGATGTACTGGCCGATGATCAGCGTCTGGTCCTTCTCGTGCTTCCGGACCAGCGCCTCCACCACCCGCCGCTTGGTCGCCGTGGTGGCGCAGAAGCGGTAGCGCTCCTCCGGCTCGGCGGTCGCGTAGGCGAGCCGCTCGGAGTCGGTCAGGGTGACCCGCACCTCGCAGCAGTCGGCGGGCGCGATGTAGCCCTGCGCCTCGATCTCCTTCCACGGAGCGTCGAAGCGCTTGGGGCCGATCAGGCTGAACACGTCGCCCTCGCGGCCGTCCTCGCGCACCAGCGTGGCGGTCAGGCCGAGCCGGCGGCGGGCCTGGAGGTCGGCGGTGAACTTGAACACCGGCGCGGGCAGCAGGTGCACCTCGTCGTAGACCACCAGGCCCCAGTTGCGGGCGTCGAACAGTTCCAGGTGGGCGTAGACGCCCTTCCGCTTGGTCGTCATCACCTGGTAGGTGGCGATGGTGACCGGGCGGATCTCCTTCTTCGTCCCGCTGTACTCGCCGATCTCGTCCTCGGTGAGCGAGGTGCGCTTGACCAGCTCGTGCTTCCACTGGCGGGCCGAGACGGTGTTGGTGACCAGGATCAGCGTGGTCGACTTGGCGTGCGCCATCGCGGCCGCGCCGACCAGCGTCTTGCCGGCGCCGCAGGGCAGCACGACGACGCCGGAGCCGCCGTGCCAGAAGCCCTCGACGGCCTGCGCCTGGTACGGGCGCAGCTGCCAGCCGTCCTCCTCCAGGTGGATCGGGTGCGCCTCGCCGTCCACGTACCCGGCGAAGTCCTCGGCGGGCCAGCCGAGTTTGAGCAGCACCTGCTTGATCTGCCCGCGCTCCGAGGGGTGCACCACCACGGTGTCGGGGTCGACCCGGGGGCCGACCAGCGGGACGATCTTCTTGGAGCGCAGCACCTCCTCCAGCACCGGCCGGTCGGTGGTGGTGAGCACCAGTCCGTGGGTCGGGTGCTTGAGCAGCTGGAGGCGTCCGTACCGGCCCATGGTGTCGGCCACGTCCACCAGCAGCGCGTGCGGCACCGGGTAGCGCGAGTACGTCACCAGGGCGTCCACCACCTGCTCGGCGTCGTGCCCGGCCGCCCGCGCGTTCCACAGCCCGAGCGGTGTCACCCGGTACGTGTGCACGTGCTCGGGTGCCCGCTCCAGCTCCGCGAACGGCGCGATGGCGCGACGGCAGTCGGCGGCCCTGGGGTGGTCGATCTCCAGGAGAAGAGTTTTGTCGCTCTGGACGATGAGCGGTCCGTCGTTCACGCGGGGAAGCCCTCCACTGGCTGACAGGGTGGTTTGACGCAGACCCTCCAGTGTCGCGCATTCCGCCGGGAACGTGGACGGGCTACTTCCACTCGAACAGGACGGCCTTGCCGTTGCCCTGGGGGTCGTTGTCGAACTCGAACAGGCCGACCAGGTCGTTGAGGCGCAGGAACGCGTCGGCGGTGCTCTCGAAGTAGATGCTGCCGCGCCAGCTGACCGCGCCGCCCTCGGTGAAGTGCCCGATGCCGCTGCCGTGCCAGCTGTACGTCTCGCCCTTGTCCGTCATGCCGACGCCCTGGCCCTCGCCGAACAGCGAGCCGTCGGGCCGCAGTTCGGACTCGTAGCTGGCGAACTCCCGGACCTGGTGGCCGAGCAGTTGGCCGGTGCCGGTCATCGAGACCTCCAGCGCGGGACCGCCGACCGTGGGGAGGACCCGTCGGCCGGTTTCCGTGGTGGTGAGTTCCGCTATCCGATCGCCGAGCATGGTGGGTGCCTCCTTGTCGGGAACCCCCTGCTTCCGGACTACGCCGATGGGTCGGGCCCGTCAATGACTTCGAGTGACCACGGTGAGTGCTCGCTCGTTGAGCTGGCCATGAAGAAGTCGAAGCGTGTTCTCACCGCCCTCGCCCTGATGGGCTCGGCCTTCGCGGCCACCGCCTCCTCGGCCGGTTCCGCCCACGCCCTCGCGGGCATCGGCGAGGGGCCCGGCGGTCTGCTGGCGGCGCCCGGGTTCCTGCTGGCGGAGACCGTCACCGGGGGTTCGATGCCGGTCGGGCAGGGGCAGATCGGCAGCGTGGCGGACAAGGCGATCCAGGACAAGATGAAGGAGGCGCAGCAGGGCCACTGAGGGCCCCGGGCTCACTCGTCGAGTTCCGCGACGCCGGTGATGCGGTGCAGGGCGAAGGTGCGGAGTTCGTCGGCGTGGTGGTCGAAGGCGGTGACGAAGCCGCCTTCGACCTTGACCGGGTCGATGATGCGCTGGCTGGCGATGCCCTCGGCGTTGAGGTAGCCGATCCACATCCGCTCGCCGAGCAGGACGGCCGTCTGGAGGGCCGCCAGGGTCTCGGCGGCGGCGGTGCGGGGGAGCCGGCGCGGGTCGGGGGCGGGCTCGCGGCGGATGGCGGTGGCCGCGCGGTCGCCGGCCCGGATGGCCTTGATGGCGGCCGCGAGCAGGGTGTCGTCGGGGGCGGGCGGGCCGTCGGGGACGGGCACGGGGGCCGCCCGGGGAGGGGTGCGGTGGCTGTCCGGGCGGGTGATCAGCACGTCGCCCTCGGCGGATTCGGCGGCCGGGGCGTAGCCCATGCTGCGCAGGGTGGCGAGCAGGACGTCCGGGGCGGCCTGGGAGGCGAGGACGGTGGGGGCGAGCAGCCGCAGCCGCAGGTCGGCGGAGCGGCGGTCGGCGAGCACCTCGCCGAGCAGGGACGGGTCGTCGCAGCGCAGGTACGAGGAGGCGGCGCCGACCCGCAGGACGCCGTGCCGGCGGGCGACGTCGTCGATCAGGTAGGCGAGCGGCTGCGGGACGGGCGTGCGGCTGTGCTGCTCCAGGAAGGACCGCAGGTCGGTGGCGGTGCGGCCGGCGTCGAGGGCGCGGCGCACCGAGGCCGGGGTGAAGCGGTAGACGGTGGCGCCGCCCTTGGACTCGATGTCGGCGCACAGGGCGAGGGCCTGGGCGAGCGGGGTGAGCAGCGGGCCCGGGGCGATCGCGGTGAGGTCCGGCTGGAGGATCACGTGGTCCAGCGGCTGCGGGAGCAGCGGGGCGAGCACCTCGGCCGGGTCGGACTCGGCGGTGAGCAGGGCGCGGGCGGGGGCGGCCAGGGCGCCGCGCCCGGTGATGCCGAGGAGTTCGGCCTCGTCGAGGGTCCAGGCGGTGAGCTCGTCGCGCAGGTCGCGGCCGTCCGGGCCGGTGGGGCCGCCGCGCAGCGGGCGCTGCCAGCGCAGGGTGGGCAGCAGTTCCTCGGCGGTGGCCGGGGTGCCGGGCGGGAGTTCGGCGAGCAGGGCGAGGGCGGCGCGGCGGACGGACGGGGCGAGGGTGCGGTCGAGTTCGGGGCCGAGGGTGGCGCGGGGCTTGCCGCGGCCGTCCTGGGTGCCGCTGAGGGCGGGGACGCGGGTGGCGGCGAGCCAGGCGGTGGCCAGGACGGACCAGCGCTCGGCGGTGTCCAGGTGCAGCCAGGTGTCGTACCCGGGGGTGGGGGCCCAGCGTTCGTCCACCTCGCCGTCGGGGGCCAGCAGTCCCGCGGTGTGGGCGAGTTCGAGCCAGAAGGCGGTCTGCTGCTCGGTGCTCTCCAGGGCCTGGGCGGTGCGCTTGAGGTCGCGGACGCCGAGGCCGCCGGCGCGCAGGGTCAGCGGCGGGGTGAGGCCCAGGCCGTCCAGCAGCTCCTCGACGGTCTTGACCGCGGTGTGCGCCTGGCCGGCCGCGGCGCTGTCCACGACCTGGGGGTCGCGCGGGGCGGCGGCGGGCGCGGGCTCGGGCTGGACCGGTTCGACGGTGCGGTGGGTGCGGCCGCCGCGCAGGTGCAGGGCGAGTTCGCGGGGCAGCACGACGCTGCCGGGGCTGGTGGGCAGCAGCAGGCCGCGGGCGAGCAGCCACTCGACCGGGCTCTGGGCGTCCTCGGCGGTGACCGGGCGGGCGGCGTCCGGGACGGTGCCGGTGGGCGGTCCCCAGACCAGCCGCTCCAGCAGGCGCAGTGCGGCCTCGGGCGCGGTGTCGAGCAGCGCGGCGCAGCGGGCGCGGTCGGTGAGCAGCGCGGTGAGCGCGGCGACGGCGCTGACCGGGTCCGGGGTGGCGGGCTGCCCGGCCGAGGCGAGCAGCTGTTGCAGCCGGGCCGGGGACATGCCGACGGTGGCGTCGGCGAGGGTGGGGCCGAGGCCGGTGCGGCCCGGGTTGCCGGCCGTCGGGGCGAGCGCCTCGCGTACGGCGAGGACCAGCCGCAGCCCGTTGTCCGGGCCCCAGAGCAGCGCCCGGTCGCGCAGGGTGGCGATCGCGCGGGGCAGGGCGGTGGCGACGGCGGAGCGGTCGGCCGGGGTGAGCGGGGTCGCGCCGGGGTGCGGCTTGACCTTCGTGGGGCCGGTCAGCAGGGTGCGGACGGTGCTCAGCGAGGTGCCGTCCGGGGCGGTGGCCAGCGCCTCGGCGGCCTGGAGGGTGAAGCGGTCGAGCCGCTCCAGGGCGCGCAGCGCGGAGGCCCGCGAGGAGAGCCGGGCGGACAGCTGGGTGAGGTCGCCGGGGACGGGGTTCAGCAGGTCGGGGCGGGAGCGGAGCAGGGCGGCGAGCGCGTCGTCGGGACGGGCGCGCAGTTCCTCGGCGAGGGTGCGCGGGCCGGTGGCGGACCTGCCCCGGCGTTGAGGGCCCTGCTGTGTGGTCATTCGACCTAGGTTAGTCGGGCGCGGGGACGAGGGGGTGTCCCTCGTCCCGCCGCATCGCCGTACCCGCGGATGGACTCGCGCGGGCGGGGGCGGGGTGGGTAGCGTCACGCCGAGGGCGGTTCGGTGGGCGGCCGGTACGGGCGAGGCGGGGTGGTCGGTGATGACGGACGGCGAGTGGTGGCGCAAGAGCGGGCCGTGGAGCGAGCGCTCGGGCGCCGGCCCGGAGGCCGACGCGGGCTCCGGTTCCGGCGGCGCCGCGCAGGGTCCGTCCGCCCCGGGGCCCGTGCCGGACTTCGACCCCGGTCCCCACCCCGACCCCGACAGCGTGTACGACCCGCCGGCGCCGAGCGCGGCCGGCATCCCGTCCGTACCCCTGCACCTGCCGGAGAGCGCCGTCGAGGAGCGGGCGGACGCGCCCCCGCCGACGACGGTGTCGAGCACCGGCCCGTGGACGATGACGCTCTTCGACTTCTCGGACGGGCCGAGGCCCGCGCCGAAGCCGATCCCCGAGCAGCGCACCGGGGAGGAGGCCGAGCCCGCGCCCGAGCCGGCCGCGCCCGCCGCCGACCTGCGGAAGAAGCCGCGCAGGGGCTTGTTCAAGCCGGCCCCCGTCGCTCCTCCCGCGCCGCCCGAGGCCCCGGCGGGGAAGGCCGGGGGCAAGACGAAGACGAAGACGAAGGGCAAGAGCAAGGGCAAGGGCAAGGAGGGGGAGAAGGACGCGCCCGCCCGCAAGCCCTCTCCACTGCTCCTGCTCTCCTGCGCCCTGATGGTCGGCGGGGCGGTCTCCGGCTTCCTCCCGGCCATGCTGGCCGGCTGGGGCCTCGGCTACCTGTCGCGCCAAATCTCCGACCTGACGCGGAAGTTCGTGATCCTCGGCATCCCGCTGATCACGATGAGCGCGACCACCCTCTACTCCATGCGGCAGGCCAAGCAGGCCGGGGGGCAGGGCGGCGGGCTCCAGTCGGGCTCGCCGCTGGGACAGATCAGCTGGTCGTCGGCCCCGACCGTGCTGCGGCTGGCCGCGGTGCTGTCGGCGGTGGTCCTGCTGCTGCTCGCCATGCGCCGCCGCCCGCAGCAGCAGGGCTGAGCCGGGGGCGGTTGCGCGCCGTCCACGGCGGCGTGCGGGTGGCGCGCGGTGGCCGGTTCACCCGCCGGTCCGGTCGTCGGCGTCGTTCACTCGTCGGTTCAGTCGTCGGCGAGGTGGACGAGGTGGCGGAAGGTCGTCGGGTCGCCGAGGTGGCCGACGATCCAGTGGGCGACCGTGGCGCGGGTGGCGGTGCCGGCGCGGGGGAGCGGCCGGTCGTACGAGACCTGCGGGCCCGCGGACGGCGGTCCGTCCTTGAGCATCGGCACCCGGACGACCGTCCAGGCGGTGTCGGAGCCGGCGAGCACCGCCTCCATCCGGGCGAGGTCGTGGTGGATCTCCCGGTACAGCCGGTCGACCACCAGCCTGCTCACCGCCCGCTGGGCGAACGGGAGCCGGCTGGTGTCCAGGCCGGCCGAGCTCATCGTGACCAGGTGCCGGGCGCCGCCGGCCCGTACCGCCGCGGTCAGCTCCCGGGCGCCGTCGGAGAAGACGGTGGTGGGCCCGCGGCCGGTGCTGCCGAGGGTGGCGACGACAACGTCCTGGCCGTTCAACGGGCCGTGCAGGGAGCCGGGTTCGCTGACGTCGGCCTGCGCGGTGAGCGCGGTGCCGTGCGCGTGGGCCGGTAGCCGGGCGGGGTCACGGGCGACGGCGGTGACGGTGTGCCCGGCCGCCAGCGCGAGGTCGACCACCAGGCGACCGGTGCGTCCGGTGGCGCCCACGACTGCGATCTTCATCGGTTCCTCCTGGGAATTCCCGTTGGTACGGGGGCGGTGCCCGCGGTGCTCGTGGTGCTTGCCATTCATTCAGACGGACTGTATGAATGAAATCAAGTGAACCACAGCACACCGCGAGTGCAAGTCCAAAGGAGCGATGGGACATGGGAGTTCGTCAGGCTCGGTACCCCGATCTGGACGGCCGGGTGGTCGTCGTCGCCGGCGGCAGCCGTGGCATCGGCGCGGAGACCGCCCGCGCCTTCGCCCGGCAGGGCGCGGCCGTCGCCGTCCTCGGCCGCGACGGGGCGGCGCTCACGGCGGCGGCCGGGGAACTGCGGGCGGAGGGCGCCCGGTCGCTCGGGCTGGTCGCCGACTGCACGGACGCGACGGCGCTCGGTTCCGCCGCCGCCCGGATCGAGCAGGACCTCGGCCCGGTCGACGTCCTGGCCGCCTTCGCGGGCGGTGACGGCTACCCGGTGCCGACGGTCCGCGAGACCGAGGAGCACTGGCGGGCCGTGCTGGACGGCAACCTCACCGCCACCTTCCTCACCGTCCGGGCCTTCCTGCCCGGCCTGCTGGAACGCGGCAGCGGTTCGATCGTCACGATGGCCTCCACGGCGGGCCGGCTGCCCAGCGGCGCCTCCGCCGCGTACGCCACGGCCAAGGCGGGCGTGCTGATGTTCACCCGGCACCTCGCCCTGGAGGTCGCCGGCGAGGGCGTGCGGGTCAACGCCATCGCGCCGGGTGCCGTCCGCACCGAGCGGACCGCCGAGCGGATGCCGCCCGAGGTGCAGGCCTCGGTCGCCGCCGCGCACCCGCTGGGCCGCCTCGGCGAGCCGGTGGACGTCGCCTCGGCCGCGCTGTTCCTCGGCTCCGACGCGTCCTCCTGGATCACCGGGCAGACCCTGGACGTCAGCGGCGGGCGGATCATGCTCTGAGCGGTGGGCCCCGGTGGGCCCCGGTGGGCTCCGGGCCGCCCCGGCGGGCTCACCGGCGCCCGGCCCGGCCCGGGTGGACCGATCGGCGATACTGCCAGTTCACGCGGACGAGCGGAACGAGTGGAGGCGAGCGGGATGAGCCCCCGGTCCTACCGGATGGGACAGCGGCAGGCGGAGGTCGACGAGACCCGCGCCCGGATCGTCGCGGCCGCCCGCGCGCACCTGGCCGAGACCGGCGGGGTCTCGCTGGACGCCGTGGCCCGCCGTGCGGACGTCGCCCGGGCGACCGTCTACTACCAGTTCGGTTCCAAGGCGGGCCTGCTGGAGGCGGTCTGCGACGCCCTCGCCGCCCAAGGCGGGATGGCCGGGCTGGCCGAGGCCTTCACCCTGGCCGACCCCTGGGCGGCGGTGGACCGTTTCGTCGAGGTGATGGGCGGCTTCTGGGCGGTCGACCGGGTCTGCACCCGGCGGCTGCGGGCCCTCGCCGCGCTCGACGAGGAGGTGGGCCGGGTCATCGCCGACCGCGACGCCCGCCGCCGTGAGGGTGCCGCCGTCCTGGCCGGGCGCCTGCCCGCCGCCCCGCCGGACGCGGCGAGCCTGCTCTTCGTCCTCACCGCCTTCGAGACCTACGACGCCTTGGCGGCGGAGACGGCGGAGACGACGGAGACGACGGGGACGGGCACGGGGACGAGGGGGCCGGCGGGTGCGCCGGACGGCGGCGGCGATCTGACCGTCGCCACCCCGGCCGTCATCCGCCTGGTCCGCGCCGCCCTCGGCGGGCCGGCGGAGCGGCCGTAGCGGACGGCGGGCCGCCCGGGCCGCCCGGGCTCCCGGGCGTCGAAGCGTGGCCGTACAGGTGCCGGTGGCCTCGGCGCCGGCGGCGTGCCGTCCCGGTCAGCCGGCCTGCCGCGCGGCCATCCCGAGGATGCCGGCGGTCACCGCCGCCGGGTCGTCGGTGGGCAGCGAGTGCCCCGCGCCGGGGACGATCTCGACCCGGGCGGCGGGCACCAGCCGGTGCAGGCGCTCGGCGACGGCCCGGGAGTCGTGCAGGGCGCTGCGTTCGCCGAGGAGGAAGAGGGCGGGGACGCTGAGACGGCCGAGTTCCTCGTCGGTGAGGGTGGTGGCCGGGGGCAGCCGGCGGCGGAAGCCCATCGAGGCGCGGACCAGGGCCATCAGTTCGGTCTCCAGGAGGGCGCTGTTGCCGACCAGCCGGGCCAGCCGGGGGCGCAGCGGGCGCGGGGCCGTGGCGGCGAGACCGCCGAGGACGAGCCAGGTGTAGAAGCGGCGGCCGGGATCGGCCAGGCCCGCCGTGTCGACCAGGGTGAGCCCGGTGGCCCGGCCGGGGTGGTGGATCTGGTGGTTGAGGGCGATCCAGCCGCCGTAGGAGCAGCCGACCAGGTGGGCGGCGGGCAGGTCGAGGGCGGCGAGCAGTTCCTCCAGCCAGGCGGCGGCGTCGTGGCCGTCCGCGACGGGGGCGCTCTGCACGCTGGCGCCCGGTTCGCCGACGGTGTCCACGGCGATCACGGGGTGCCGCGCGCCGAGGGCGTCGAGGTGGGCGTGCCACATCAGTGCGTTGCCGCCGGAGCCGGGCAGCAGCACGATCGGCCGTCCGTCGGCGGGGCCGGTGCGGTAGACGCGGGTGGTGCCGTAGCCGGTGGGGACGTCGAGCGGTGTCCACGGCCGGGGCCGCAGGTCGGTCAGCGCGCGCTCGTAGGCGGTGCGGAAGCGGGCTTCGGCCTTGCCGTTCCTGAACTCGCTGATTCGCATGGTACATGTGTATCACATGCATGATACGGGTGTACCAAGAGAGCGGGTCGAACGTACGGAGGCCGGAACATGACCGCGAAGGTCGACCACGAGGAACGCCGCCGGCAGATCGCCGAGGCCCTGCTGCGCATCGCCGACACCCAGGGCCTGCAGTCCGCCAGCATGCGGGCGGTCGCGACGGAGGCCGGCGTCTCCCTGCGGCTCGTGCAGTACTACTTCACGACCAAGGAGGGGCTGCTGCTGGACGCCCTGGCCAGGCTCGGCACCCAGCTCCAGGCCCGGATGGAGCAGTGGATCGGCCCGGCGCGCGCCCCCCGGGAGGTGGTGACGGCGGTCCTGTCCTGCATCCTGCCGACGGACGCCGAGAGCCGCCGGATCACCAGGACGTACGCGGCGTACTACGCGTTGGTGCTCGGCGACCCCGAGGTGCTGGAGAAGCAGGCCGCGCAGCCGCCGGTCGTGCTGGAGGGCTTCCTCGCCAAGCAGCTCCGTGCGGCGCAGCAGGCAGGGGAGATCGGGCCGGAGCGGGACGTCGAGGTGGTCGCGGCCGGGCTGCTGGCGATGGTCAACGGGCTCGGCTCCAGCGTCCTGGGCGGTCAGCGCACCGGCGAGCAGGCGCTCGCGGTCCTCGCGTACCACCTGGACGAGCTGTTCGGGCGTCCGGAAGCGGGCTGACGGCCCACCCGGCGGCCCATCGGCGGCCCACTCGGCGCGGGTCGTCGCGGCGGGTCGTCGCGGCGACCCATCGGCGGGGGCCGTCACCGTGGGCCGTCACCGTGGGCCGTCACCGTGGGCCGTCACCGTGGGCCGGCACCGTGGGCCGGCACCCCTCGCGGCAGGGGGGTTAACACCCGTACGGGACGGGTGCTTTCCCCGTTCTGCGGCAGGCCGGCCGCCAGCAGACTCGGGGCATGCCCGCGCAGCCCGTGATGACGACCGAAGCGCCCGAAGCGCCCGAAGCCCCCTTCCCCCGGTCGGGGAGCGGCGGCAGCGACTTCGCCCAGTTGACCCGCCGGATAGCCGCCGAGGGACTCCTCGACCGGCGCCCCGGCTACTACGCCGTCCGCGCGGGCCTGGTGCTCGCCGCCTTCCTCGGCGGCTGGTACGCCCTGTTCGCGCTGGGCGACACCTGGTGGCAGCTCGGACTGGCGGCCGCGATGTCCGTCGTCTTCGCCCAGATCGGCCTGCTCTCCCACGACCTGGCGCACCGGCAGGTCTTCGACCGGCGCGTGCCCAGCGAGATCGGCGGCCGGATCGCCGCCAACCTGCTGATGGGCATGAGCTACGGCTGGTGGATGAACAAGCACACCCGCCACCACGCCAACCCGAACCACGAGGAGCGGGACCCGGACGTCGCCCCCGAACTCCTGGTGTGGTCCAGGCGGCAGGCCCGGCAGGCGAGCGGCCTCGCCCGGTTCATCGGCCGCCGGCAGGCGTACCTGTTCCTCCCGCTGCTCCTGCTGGAGGGCCTCAACCTCAGCTTCAACAGTTTCCGCGCGCTGCGCGGCCCCGTCATGAAGCGCCCGGTGCTGGAGGGCGTGCTGCTGGTGGTCCACTTCGTCGGCTACTTCGGCCTGGTGTTCGCCGCGCTCCCGGCCGGCAAGGCGGTCGCCTTCCTCGCCGTCCACCAGGCGCTGCTCGGCGTCTACCTGGGCTGCGTCTTCGCCCCGAACCACAAGGGCATGCTGATGGTGACGCCCGGGATGAAGCTCGACTTCCTGCGCCGCCAGGTGCTCACCTCGCGCAACGTGCGCGGCGGGGCGGTCGTCGACGCGGTGATGGGCGGCCTCAACTACCAGGTGGAGCACCACCTGTTCCCCAGCATGCCGACCCCGGCGCTCGGGCGGGCCGCCCGGATCACCCGGGAGTTCTGCGCCGAGAAGGGCGTCCCGTACTGCGAGGTGGGCCTGTTCCGCTCCTACCGGGAGATCTTCGCCCACCTGCACCGGGCGGGAGAGCCGATCCGGTCCGGCGGGTGACCGTCACATCGGCCCGCCGGCATCCGTCGGTGGAGCAGCAGGACACCACCGACGGTACGGAGGAACAGCACGGTGCTGAAGAACATCATGTACGTGACGGTCTACGTGACCGACCAGGACCGCGCCCTCGGGTTCTACGTCGACGGGCTCGGCCTGGAGAAGCGGATCGACCACCCGGGCCCGGACGGGAGGTTCCTCACCGTGGCCGTCCCGGGCGGCGCGCTGGAGATCGTCCTGTGGCCGCACCCGGCCTCGGCCGGGCTGCCGGCCGGTCGGCAGCCCGAGGCCGGTGTGCCCGGGCCGGTCTTCCTCGAATTCGACGACCTGCGGGCGGACTTCGAGCTGCTGCGCGAGCGCGGTGTGACGTTCGAGCAGCCGGAGCCGGAGGACTACGGCTTCGGCGTCCGGATCGAGGCGGTCGACCCGGACGGGAACCGGATCGCGCTGCGCCAGCGGGCCGCCTGGCAGGGCGACGGCAAGGCCTGAACGCCGGTGGCCCGTACGGGAGGTCGGAGCCGCCGACGCTCCCGTACGGGCCCGCTGCCCGGCGGCACCGACCGTCCGGCTCCGCGTTCGCGCCCGTACGATGCCCGGACGGAGTGGGCGGAGTCCGGAGGTGGGTGTGGTTCGGTTCTGGCTGCGATGGGTGATGATCGCGGTCCTGGGGTTGGCGGTCGTGTTCGGCGGCTGGGCGGGGTGGCGGCTCTACCGTGCCACGGCCATCCCCGCCCCGCCGGACGTCCCGGGGCTGGCGCAGGACCCGGCGACCGGGGAGGCCCGCCGGGTGGCCGAGGAGCGGATGGCCGGCCGGATCGACCGGCTGCCCGAACTGCTGCCCTGGGCCCAGGGCCTGGGGAGGTCGACGGTCGACGTCTGCCGGACGGACTACCGCGGTGACCTGTGGGCCCGGGGCAAGTGGCTGCCGGTGGCCTGCGAGCGGACCGTGAACGTCTACCTGGCTTTCGACGGCGGCGACGTCCGCTCCCGGCTGGCCGATCTGGACCGGTACCTGGACGGGCAGGGCTGGCGGAGCTCGCAGCGGTGGCCGGGTCTGGTGGCGGCCGACGAGTACGTCCACCAGCCGCCCGCCGACCCGACCCCGGAGGAGGTGGCGGAGGCGGCGGCCAGGCCGATCTCCCCGTCCGTGGAGTTCGAGCGGGCGGCGGGCGGCGAGGCGGTCCGGACGGAACTGGGCGTGAGCGTCGCGCTGGTGCCGGGTCCCGAACTCCTGACCTTCGGCGAGGACTACTGGTACGAGGAGTACGGCCGCCGGCGCTACCGGAACGACGAGGGGCAGCGGTCCGAGTACCTGACCTGGCAGCCCGTGCGGCCGGGCGAGGTCACCAAGTCGGCCGAGGGCCGGTACGTGGCGGTGCTGTGCTTCACGACCAGGTACGCGCAGGGGCAGAGCGGGTAGGGCCCCGCCGCTGCCCGCTGCCCGCTGCCCGCTGCCCGCTGCCGGTGCTTTCGCCGGCCTGCCGATCCTCGATCCTCGTGTGGATCAGGCCCGGTCGGGCTTAAGGCCGGTCGGTCCTCAGGCCGGTCGGTGCTCAGGCCTTCCGCTCGAAGCCGGCCAGCAGGCCGCGCGGGTCGAAGGTGACCCGGATCCGCGCGATCCTCCCGTCCTCGACGTGCATCCAGTTCGCCGTGGGCGCCGGCGGAGCGATGCTCGTGCACAGCTCGAACCAGGTGATCACCTCGTCGCCCTCGGCCACCCGGACCTTCACGTCGATCTTCTCCAACACCTGCCCGAGCCCCTTCAGCCCGGCCAGCGCCTCTTCCACCCCGGAGGCCGTCCCCAGTGCGCCGACGAAGTCGACGTCCTCGGCCAGCAGTCCCCGGACGGTCTCGAAGTCGCCCGCCTCCCAGGCGGTGAAGTAGGTCTCGGCAAGCTCACGCGCGGTCTTCGTCGTCGTCATGCCTCCATCCTCCGGCCGCCGAAGTCATCCGTCCAACAGATGAATCAGATGGCTCTCATCTCTACTGGTTATGATAAAAGTGCGCTGGGTGATCGGTCGAGCGGATGGAGCGCCGGGTCGAATATCGTCACCGGTCATGGAGATGCACCAGCTGCGCTACTTCGCCGCCGTGGTCGACGAGGGCACCTTCACCGCCGCCGCTGCCCGGCTGCACGTGAGCCAGTCCGGCATCAGCACCCAAGTGGCCAAGCTGGAGCGCGAACTGGGCCAGCAGCTGCTCGACCGGGCCGGCCGACAGGTGCGCCTCACCGCGGTGGGCGAGGCGGTCCTGCCGCTGGCGAAGAACGCCCTGGCCACCCTCGACGCCATCCAGCACACCGCCGCCGAGTTCGCCGACGCCGTCCGCGGCCGGGTCCGGCTCGGCATGATCACGGGATGCTCGATCCCGCCCTTCCTGGACGCCGTCGCCGATCTCGGCCGCAGTCATCCCGGCATCGAACTCAGCCTGCACGAGGGGCACTCCGAGGACCTCCAGGCACAGGTCCTGGCCGGCTCGCTCGACCTGGCCCTGATCGGCTACGCGGGTGAGGTCTCCCCGAGTCTGGAGGCCACCGTCGCCGTCGACGAGCCGATCGCCGCCGTCGTCCCCACCGGGCACCCGCTGGACCGGGCGCGGCTCCGACTCGCGGACCTTCGGGGGGAGAAGATCCTCTGCCTCTCCCCGGGCACCGGCATCCGCGCCGCCTACCAGGACTCCTGCCGGCGGCTCGGCCTCGACCCGCGGGTGGACATCGAGGCCAGCTCCCCGGTCGCCCTGCTCCGGCTCGCCGAGCGCGGCGCCGGCGTGGCCGTCCTCAGCGCGTCCTCCGCCGCGGGCGCCGGGCTGCGGGCCGTCCCGTTGGCCGACGCCGCCACCCGTGCCCGGCTCGGCCTGGTCGCCCGCCGCGACCAACAGTCCCCGGCCGTACGGCTGTTGCGAGCGAGGATCGCCGTCGCGCTGCGGTCGGACTGACCGTCCGGGGCGCGGGTCGCACGCCCGGCTCCGCGCCCGTGCGCGGGTTCGGCTCGGCCGGCCGCGGCGGCCCCCGCCGCGGGGGCGAGCCGGCTCCGGGTGGTCGCGGTCGACGGACGGTCCGCCGGGGCTCAGGCCTTCCAGTGCGGGTCGCGGCCGGAGGCGGCCAGCGCGCGGTCCCACGCGCAGGCGTCCTCCGGCAGCGCCACCGACTCGGCGAAGCCCGCGTACCGGCGGTAGAGCTCGGCGTTCTCCGCCACGATCTCCCCGGTCAGCAGGGCGAGTTCCTCGTCGACCTCGATCCGCCAGCCGGTCGCCCGGGCCACGTCCCAGCCGTGCAAGAGCAGCTCCAGGATCAGCATCCGGGCGATCCCGACGGCCGGCACCGGGGCGCCCCCGAGGTCCACGTCCCCCTCCCAGGCGGCCGGGTCCGCCCAGGCCGCGACCGCGCGCTCCAGCTGGGCCGCGTAGGCGGTGCGCCAGTCGGCGTCGGCGGCGAAGTCCCGCGAGCCGAGCTCCTCGGGCAGCTCGACCCGCCGGGCCCGGTGCTCCAGGCCGTGCGAGGTGTAGAGCACCCAGTGGTTGATCAGCGCGCGGGTGTCGAACTCCGCGCAGGGCGTCGCCGCGTCCAGCGGCTGGTCGGCCGGGACGGCGGCGGCGACACCGGCCGCGGCGGTGGCGGCGCGGGTCAGGAACGGGTGCATCGGGTGGGCGTTCATGGCGCCGATTCTGGGCCGGGCCGCACCGGCGGGTCTTGAAGAAACGCGACGACTAGCCTGGCGGCATGGGCATGGACTCCCCGGCCTCCCCGGGCGCACCGGTCACCCCGGTCCCCCCGGGCGCACCCGCCTCTCCCGACCTCGGCCGCGGCGTGCTCCACCCCGCCCGGGCGGCCGAGCTGATCACCGTGGACCGGCTCGCGCCCGACCAGGCCGTGGCGAGGTTCGTCGAGTAC
Organism: Kitasatospora sp. NPDC005856; assembly: GCF_040629945.1. NCBI lineage: Bacteria > Bacillati > Actinomycetota > Actinomycetes > Kitasatosporales > Streptomycetaceae > Kitasatospora > Kitasatospora sp. NPDC005856. Next base: position 33,310 of record NZ_JBEXWT010000035.1, read on the forward strand.
TACTGGCTGGTCCGCTGGGACCTGCGCGGCCTGCCCCCGTACGAACAGAAGGTGCTCGCCCACCCCAACGTCCACCTGGTCTTCGAGGCGCCGAGAGCGCGGGTGTACGGCGTGGACCGCTCGCTCTTCGTCCGCCGGCTGGAGGGCGCGGGGCACGTGCTGGGCGCGCGGTTCCGTCCCGGCGCCTTCCGCGCCCTCGCCGGGCACCCGGTGAGCGGGCTCGCCGACCGTTCCGTGCCCGCCGCCGAGTACTTCGGGCCCGTGGTCGACCGGGTCAACACGGAGGTCCTCGCGGCGCCCGGCAGTCCGGCCGCGCTCGCCGACGCCTTCCTGCGCCCCCGGCTGCCCGCGCCCGACCCGGTCGCCGCCGAGGTCGCCGCCATGGTGGACCGGATCACGGGCACGCCGGACCTGTGCCGGGTGGACGAGCTGGCCGCCGAGCTGGGCCTGACCGTTCGCCGGCTGCAGCGGCTGTTCGCCGAGTACGTCGGCGCCTCCCCGAAGTGGGTGCTGCGCCGCGCCCGCCTCCACGAGGCCGCCGAACGCGCCGCCGCGGTCGGCGGGTTGGACCTGGCCGCGCTCGCCGCCGAGCTGGGCTACGCGGACCAGGCGCACCTCACCCGGGACTTCACCGGCGCCGTCGGGGTCTCCCCGGCCCGCTACGCGGGGTCGCGCTGAACCCCGGCTACGCACCCAGGAAGCGCTGCAGCTCGTCCAGCACGTAGTTGGCCCCGGTGTACCCGATCCCCCGGAACCAGAGCTGGTCGTCCACCGGGAACGCCCGGTGCCCCTTGACGGCTCCCAGCGCCTGCCAACCGGGGCTCGCCAGCGCGGCGTTGGCGCCCGACAGCTCCGGATCGCCGTACGTCGCGTACAGCAGCAGATCGCCGTCGGCCCTGGCGAGCTGGTCCGGCGGGATCTCGAAGTCGGACTGGTCGACGTTCTGCGCGTCGGGCCGGCCGACCTGGGCGTCGGAGAGCACCGTCCCGGGGAAGCTCTGCCGCCCGAACAGCCGGATGCCGCCGCCCTCCACGAACCGCACCAGGCTCACCTTGCGGCCCGACAGCTTCGCCGCCGCCAGCGCCTGCGCCACCTGCCCGGCGTGCTTCTGGTACGCGCCGGCGAAGGCCGCCGCGGCGGCCTCCCGGCTCAGCGCCTGGGCGTGCAGCTGGAAGTCGGTCTTCCACGGCGCCCCGGCGGTCTGGGTGAGCACGGTCGGGGCGATCTCCCGCAGCTGCTCGTAGTGGTCGCCGTCGCGGGTCTGGTTGGAGAGGATCAGGTCCGGCCGCAGCGCCCGGACGGTCGGCAGGTCGGGTGCGCCGGCCTGGCCGACCAGCCGGATTCCGGCCGTCCGGGAGGCCGGCCAGTACTCGGGGTAGCTGGTGTCGCGGCCCGGCAGCGCGGCTCCGACCGGGGTGATGCCGAGGGTGAGCGCGGAGTCGAGCACGTCGGTGTCCAGCACGACCACCCGCATCGGTGCGCCCGGCACCACCACCGGGCCGGTGGCGGCGTTCACCGTCACCGGCGGCACCGGGGCGGGGGACGGCGAGGAGCCGGTGGCGAGGCCGTCGGCGGTCTCCGGGGCCGACCGCCGGGTGGTGCAGCCGGTGGCCGCCGCGAGCGCGCCCGCGCCGAGTCCGGTGAGGAGGGTGCGGCGGGAGATCCGGGGCATCGGCGGTCCTCTGGCGGCGCGGGGCGGGTGGGGCGCCGTCGATTATGTCCGAAATCGCAGCTAAAGTGCCGTTAAGCGTGGGTGCCGTCGGGGGTGAGCGCCGCCCACGGGGCGCCCGGGACGACCAGCGGCGTGCCGGTCACCGGGTCCGGCACCACCACCGAGTCCAGTCCGAACACCTCCCGCACCAGCTCGGCCGTCACCACGTCCCCGGGCGGGCCCTGCGCCACCACCCGGCCGTCCCGCATCGCCACCAGGTGGTCCGCGTACCGGGCGGCCTGGTTGAGGTCGTGCAGCACCGCGACGACCGTCCGGCCGCGTTCGACGTTCAGCCGGCGGACCAGGTCCAGCACCTCCACCTGGTGCGCGATGTCCAGGTAGGTGGTCGGCTCGTCCAGCAGCAGGATGTCGGTGCCCTGGGCGAGCGCCATCGCGATCCAGGCGCGCTGGCGCTGGCCGCCGGACAGCTCGTCCATGCTCCGCTCGGCCAGCTCGGCGGTGGAGGTGCGCTCCAGCGCCTCCGCGACCGCCGCCTCGTCCTCCGGCGACCACTGCTGCCACCAGCTCTGGTGCGGCTGGCGGCCGCGCGCGACCAGGTCCGCCACCGAGATGCCCTCGGGGGCCGTCGGCGACTGCGGCAGCAGGCCGAGCCGCTGGGCGATCCGCTTGGTCGGGATCCGCGCCAGCTCCTCGCCGTCCAGCAGCACCGCGCCCCGGACCGGCTTCAGCAGCCGGCCGAGGGCCCGCAGCAGGGTCGACTTGCCGCACGCGTTCGGGCCGACGATCACCGTCACCCGCCCGTCCGGAACGGCCACGTCCAGGCCCTCGACGACCGTGCGCGCCTCGTAGGCCAGGGTGAGGCCCCGGGCCTCCAGACGGTGATCGGACATCAGGAACCTCCACGGCGGGATCGGATCAGCAGCCACATCAGGTACGGCGCGCCGACCATGCCGGTCACCACGCCCACCGGCAGCTCCGTCGGAGCCAGCAGCCGCCGGGCGATCAGGTCGGCGAGGACCACCACCAGCGCGCCGGTCAGCGCCGAGCAGAACAGCGGGATCTGCGCCGAGCGGGCCAGCCGCAGCGCGATCTGCGGGGCCATCAGCGCGACGAAGTCCACCGGCCCGGCGGCCCCGGCCGCGCACGAGGCCAGCACGATGCCCAGCAGCGCCATGCCGAGGCGGATCCGGTCCAGGCGCAGCCCGAGGCCGACGGCGGTCGCGTCGTCGAAGGAGATCGACCGCTGGGCGCGGGCGGCCCACAGCGCGACCGGCAGGGCGGCGAGCAGCACCCAGGCGAGCCGGCCGGCCTGGTCGAAGCCGGCGCCGTTCAGGCTGCCGGTCATCCAGACCTTGGCCGCCTGGGCCTGGAAGCCGTCGCCCTTGGTCAGGAAGACGGAGGTGAGCGAGGACAGCGCGACGCTGATGCCGATGCCGATCAGCACGAAGCGCTGCGCGTGCAGGCCGCGCCGCCAGGCCAGCGCGTACACCAGCAGCCCGGCCACCAGGCCGCCGGCCACCGCCGCGTACGGTGCCTGGCCGGTCGAGCCGACCACGCCGTACGCCATCAGGCCGACCACGGTCGCGGTCGCGCCCCAGGTCACGCCCACCACGTCGGGGCTGGCCAGCGGGTTGCGGGCGACGGTCTGGATCAGCGCCCCGGCCAGCCCGAGCGCCAGGCCGACCAGCAGCCCGACCACCACCCGGGGCAGCCGGAACTCGCCGACCACCAGCTCGTGCGGGCTCGGCTGCCCGAGCACCACCTTGACCACCTCGCCCGGCGGGACGGTGGACTCGCCCAGGCAGAGCGAGGCCACCGCGGTCGCCGCCAGGGCCACCAGCAGCCCGACGGCGGCGGCCACCGAGCGCCGGTGCACCAGGAACGACGCCCGGCCGGCCCGGAGGACGGAGTAGCCGCGCAGGGAGACCGGACCCGCGAGCCCGCTCATGCCGCCACCACCTTCCGGCGGCGCACCAGGGCCACCAGCACCGGGACGCCGACCAGCGCGGTCATCACGCCCGCCGGGACCTCGGACGGCGGGAACAGGACCCGGCCGAGGGTGTCGGCGAGCAGCAGCAGCGTCGGGCCGAGGACGGCGGAGAAGGCGAGGATCCAGCGGTGGTCGGCGCCGGCCACCGCGCGGGCCGCGTGCGGGACGGCGAGGCCGATGAAGGCGATCGGACCGGCCGCCGCGACCGCCGAACCGGTCAGGACGGTGGCGCCGAGCGCGCCGACCGCCCGGACCAGGCCGGTCTTGGCGCCCAGCCCCTTCGCGGTGTCGTCGCCGAGTGCCAGCGCGTCCAGTCCGCGCGCCACCGCGACCACCAGCACCGTGCCGACGGCCAGGAACGGCAGCAGCTGCCAGGCCACGTCCGAGGTCCGCCCGGAGAGCGAGCCGACGTGCCAGAAGCGGAACTGGTCCATGGTGGCCGCGTCGGTGGTCAGCACCAGGGTGTTGAGCGAGGCGATGAAGGCGGACATCGCCGATCCGGCCAGCGCCAGCTTGATCGGCGTGGCTCCGCCCCGGCCGCGCCCGGCGAGCCCGTACACCAGCACGGTGGCGATCACGGCGCCGACGAAGCCGAACCAGACGTACCCGGTGAGCGTGGAGACGCCGAAGCCGGAGATGGCGACCACCACCCCGGCCGCCGCGCCCTGGGAGACGCCGAGGATGCCGGGGTCGGCGATCGGATTGCGGGTCAGGCCCTGCATGACGGCCCCGGCCAGGCCGAGCGCCGCGCCGACGGCCAGTCCGACGACCGTGCGCGGCACCCGCAGCTCGCGGATCACCACCGCGTTGGCGGTGTCGCCGCCGTGCAGCAGGGCGTCGAGCGTGTCGCCGAACGGGATGGTCCGGCTGCCGACCGCCAGGCTCAGCAGCACCGCGGCGGCCAGGACGGCGAGTGCGGCGGCGAGCCACGGTATGCGGCGCCGCGGCGCGCGGTGGGGCGCGCGGGGCGGTGCGCTGGTGTCGGTCATGGGCCCTCTCCGCAGACAACTCAGGCAAACCTAAGTTCAGCTGCGAAGCCCGGGCAAATCGCCTCGTGATCCGCGGTACCGATTGGGTAGCCTGACGGCATGCCCGCGACCCCACCCGCTCCGCTCACCGTCGGCTTCGACCTCGACATGACGCTGCTGGACACCCGGCCGGGTATCCGCGCCACCTACCTGGCGCTCTCCGCCGAGACCGGCACCCACATCGACGTCGACCTGGTGGTCACCCGGCTCGGCCCGCCGCTGCTGGACGAGATCCGCAACTGGTTCCCGGAGGACGAGGTGGAGCGGGTCGCCGACCGCTACCGCGAGCTCTACCGCGACCACGCCTTCGGCCCGACCGTGGCGCTGCCCGGCGCGCACGCCGCCGTCGCGGCGGTCCGCGCCCACGGCGGCCGGGTCGCCGTGATCACCGGCAAGTACGAGCCGAACGCCCGCCTCCACCTGGAGCACGCCGGGCTGGCCGCGGACACCGTGATCGGCGACCTGTGGGCGGAGACCAAGGGCGAGGCGCTGCGCGAGCACGGCGCGAGCGTCTACGTCGGCGACCACCTGGGCGACATCCGGGGCGCCCGGTCCGCGGACGCCGTCGCGGTCTGCGTGCCCACCGGCCCGTACAGCGCTCAGGAGCTGCGCGAGGCGGGTGCGGACGTGGTGCTGGCGGACCTCACCGGCTTCCCGGACTGGCTCGCCGCGCACCTGGCCGAACGCTAGAGCCCGGCGGCCGGCAGCGGCCCACGGCGGTTCGGCGGCCCGCGGCCGTCCTCAGGACCCGACGGGTGCGCTCCGCCGGCGCTGGGCCCGGGCGTTCAGCAGCAGCCCGGTCAGCGCGGCCAGGAAGCCGGCCGGCATCAGCATGCTCAGCCAGTAGGCGGCCGTCGGCAGCGGCGTCAGGTGCAGGAACAGCGGGACGAAGGTGACCAGGGTGGCGAGTGCGCCGAGACCGAAGACGATCGCCCCGGCCTTGACGTACACGTCGCCGGGGTCGGCGCTCTGGCTGCTCACGTCTGCTCACTCCTCCGGGCCGGTCGGGACTGCCACCAGTCTGGCAGAGCGGCGGCCGGGGGCTCCCACCGGAGCGGGCCGGTCACGTTGCGCAGTTTCCCGGCAGCTGAACGTTTTGATCCCTGTTGAGCGGGGGTATGCACGGGGTGCCGAGGGGCGCTACAGGTGCGCTCCGCGTCCGAAGACCCGGGGGGTGTGAGCCGATGGACCGCGCGGAGCCGCGCCCCGGCCGTTCCGGCGCCGGGTTTCCCGTGACCGCGAGATCCCGCTCCCGCCGCCCCGACCGGGCCTCGGAACGCGGATCCCTCGCGGAACGCGGATGAGGCAGTGACGGACGGTTAGTCTGCTCCTGACCGCGTGCCGGCCGTGGGCGCCCACGGGCGCCGAGCCGAGGCCGGTCGCTTTTCCCACCACCCAGTGATCCCCGGCCCGGGCCGGGATCCCTCACACCCATTCGAGGACTGTTCGAGATGCCCACCGGCCAGGTCAAGTGGTTCAACGAGACGAAGGGCTTCGGCTTCCTGTCGCGCGACGACGGCGGCGACGTCTTCGTCCACACCAAGGCGCTGCCCGCCGGTGTCACGTCGCTGAAGCCGGGCCAGCGGGTCGAGTTCGGCGTGGTCGCCGGGCACCGCGGGGACCAGGCGATGGCCGTGCAGCTGCTGGACGCGCTGCCCTCGGTGGCCGCCGCCCAGCGCCGCAGCGCCGACGACATGGCACCGATCGTCCAGGACCTGATCACCACGCTGGACGCGGTGCTGCCCGGTCTCCAGCGCGGGCGCTACCCCGCCAAGCCGACCGGCCAGAAGCTGGCCGGCCTGCTGCGCGCGGTGGCCGACCAGTTCGACGTCTGACCGCCGCGCCGGCGGCCGGAACGCGCCGCCGGCCGGAACGGGCCGACGGCTAGAACGCGAGCGCACCCGGGTCGAGCGGGGGCACCAGCCCCTCCGCGGCGGCCCGGGTGAGCAGCGCGCGGACGGCCGCGTAGCCCTCCTCGCCGAGGTCCTCGCTGAACTCGGTGACGTACAGCCCGATGTGCTGCTCGGCCACGTCCAGGTCCATCTCCTGGGCGTGCGCCAGCACGTACTCGCGGCTCGCCGCCGGGTCCGCCCAGGCCTGTCGGACGGAGGCGCGGATCGCGTCGGCGATCGCCCGCAGCCGCTCGGCGCCGAGCGAGCGCCTGGCGACGATCGCGCCCAGCGGGATCGGCAGTCCGGTCTCCTGCTCCCAGGCCTCGCCCATGTCGGCCAGGCTGTGCAGGCCGTACTGCCGGTACGTGAAGCGGGCCTCGTGGATCACCAGGCCGGCGTCCACCCGGCCGTCCCGGACGGCGGGCATGATCTCGTGGAACGGCAGGACGACGATCTCGCCGAAGCCGCCCGGCACCGCCCGCGCGGCCCAGAGCCGGAACAGCAGGTAGGCGGTGGAGCGCTCGGAGGGCACCGCGACGGTCTTCCCGGCCAGGTCGGCGGGGGAGGCCACGCCCGGCAGGGTGAGCACCAGCGGGCCGCAGCCGCGGCCCAGCGCGCCGCCGCAGGGCAGCAGGGCGTACTCCTCCAGGACCCAGGGCAGCGCGCCGTAGCTGATCTTCAGCACGTCCAGCTCGCCGCGTTCGGCCTGGCCGTTGGTGACGTCGATGTCGGCGAAGGTCACCTCGGGGGCGTCCGCCCCGGGCACCAGGCCGTGCGCCCAGGCGTGGAAGACGAAGGTGTCGTTCGGACAGGGCGAGTACGCGATGCTCAGCCGTTCAGCCACGGCCGGCCTCCTCGATCGGTTCGTGCCGCGCGGTCGTTTCCGGTCGGTGCCGCGTGGCCAGTTCGTGGACGGGCAGTGCGGCGAACGCCCGCTCCAGGGCGGCCAGCGCCTCGCCGATCCGCCAGGCGGCCCGGTCGCGCGGGCCCACCGGATTGGACACCGTGCGCAGTTCGAGGGCCGGAACTCCGTACCGGGCGGCGGCCTCGGCCACCCCGAAGCCCTCCATCGCCTCGGCGACGGTGCCGGGGTGGCGGGCGGCCAGTTCGGCGGCCCGCTCGGCGCTGCCGGTGACGGTGGAGACGGTCAGCACCGGGCCGACCGCGAGGCCCGGGCCGCCCAGTGCCCGCGCGACCAGCGCGACGGCGGCCGGGGGCGGGGTGTGGCGGACGGTGCCGAAGCCCAGCTCGGTGACGTCGGCGAAGCCCTCGGGGGTCTCGGCGCCGAGGTCCGCGGCCACGATCGCGTCGGCCAGCACGGTGGAGCCGACCGGGGCGAGCGGGGCGAAGCCGCCGGCGATCCCGGCCGAGACGGCCAGGGCGTACGGATGGGCCGCCAGCGCGCAGGAGGCGGCGGCCGCGGCGGCGGCCGGGCCGACCCCGGCGGCCAGCACGTCCACCGGCACCTGCTCGGCCCGGTGCAGCGTGCCGCCGGGCAGCGGCAGCGCGGCGGCCGCACCGGGCAGGCCGCGCAGCACGGCCTCGGCCTCGGCGGCCACCGCGACGACGACGAGCAGCCGGGCCCGCGCGGGGCCCGACCGCTCGTCCCGGCCGTCGGTGACGGCGTGCGCGGTCATCGCGGGACCGTCAGCCGTTGTCCTTGGCCGCGGTGTCCGTGCTGTTCAGCTGGAAGTACCAGACGGCGATCGGGGCCTCCTGGTTCGGGTCGCCCTCGACCACGGTCACCACGGTCTTGCCGCTGGAGTTCAGCACCTTGTTCGCCGACTGGGAACCCGACCAGGTCGGGCCCTTGGCGGCCGAGAACAGGCTGAAGCGACCGCCCTGGTTGGCCGAGCCGCCGTTGGTGAAGGCCCACCAGCCCGTCTCGGCGACGTTCGGGGAGACCCCGACGCCGACCCGGTCGCTCCCCGTGACGTCCGAGGAGGGCAGCGTGCCGTCGTGCAGGGCCTTGGTGGCGTCCTCCTGGCACTTCTGCTGCTGGTCCTCGGTGAGCGGGCTGCCGGCGTTCCAGCACAGCGGGTCCGCGACGATCGAGGAGTTGCCGACCGTGAGGGTGGCACGGTGGGAGACGTGCTCGGTCTGGTCGGCGGCGATGGCGACGGAGGTGCCCACCGTGGCGGCGCCGACCACGACGACGGCGCCGAGGGCGGCGATGGCACGGGAATTGAGGCTCATGCGTCAGAATCTACCGGGCCTGGCCGATCACGCGACGCGGGGGTCCGCGCCGCGTGTTGCCGCACCGGCCGGCTCAGGCCACCCGGGGCGCCGCCGGATGCCGCCGCGGGCCCGTCCGCAGGAGCGAGCGGAGCGTCCACAGCAGCACCAGGCCGACCACCCCGGCGGCGATCGACAGGCCCAGCTTCCCGTTCAGCGGCAGCAGGATGCCGACCGCGCCGCCCGCCACCCAGGACAGCTGCATCAACGTCTCCGAACGGGCGAACGCCGAGGTCCGCACCGCCTCCGGGACGTCCCGCTGGATCAGCGCGTCCAGCGCCAGCTTGCCCAGCGAGGCCGCCATCCCGGCCACCGCGGCGACCAGAACCACCGTCACCACGCCGTACCAGAGCGCGGCCGCCCCCGTCGCGCAGGTCGCCAGCAGCAGCATCGCGGTGACGGTCGCCTCCGGGCCCCGGGTGCGCAGCCAGGAGCCGAGCACCGAGCCCAGCGCGTTGCCCGTCCCGGCCGCCAGCGCCACCAGGCCCAGCGCCACCGTCGGCTGCAGCCCGCCGATCGGTTCCTCCCGCAGCAGGAACGCCAGGAACAGCACCAGGAAGCCGACCAGCCACTTCATCGCCGACATCGCCCGCAGCGCCAGGACCACCGAGGGGCCGACCGTGCGCAGCGAGGCCTTGACCGGCGGCGGTTTGTGGTGGATCAGGTGCGAGCCCTCGCCGTGCACCTCGGCGTGCAGGACGGCGCGCTGCTCGCCCTTGGCGGAGTCCACCGCGGGCGGCAGGTGGAAGGCCATCAGGGTGCCGATCACGAACACCAGGAAGGCGCCGCGCAGCGGCCAGCCGGGCCCGATCAGGTGCAGCAGCCCGCCCACCCCGGCCGCCACGCCGGTGGCCAGCAGCCCGGCCAGGGTGACCCGGGAGTTCGCCTTCACCAGGGACAGCCGGCTCGGCAGCAGCCGGGGCACCACCACGCTGCGCACCACGCCGTACGCCTTGGACGCGACCAGCACGCCGAGCGCCTCCGGGTAGAGCGCGATGCCGCCGCCGACGATCACCCCGGCCATCGTCCAGGCCAGCACCGCCCGGGCCAGCATCGCCATCGCCATGGCCGCCCGGCGGCCGTGCGGCAGGCGGTCCAGCAGCGGGCCGATCACCGGGGCCAGGAGGGCGAACGGGGCCATCGTGATCAGCAGGTAGAGCGCGACCCGGCCGCGGGCCTCGCCGGTGGGCACCGAGAAGAAGATGGTGGACGCCAGCGCGATGGTGATCAGCATGTCGCCGAAGGAGTTGAGCGCGTGCAGCTCGATCAGCTTGGCGAGGCCGGACTCGCCCGCGCCCTCGGCGGCTGTGGCCCGGCGGATCCGGCGGCCGGTGCCGTGCACCACCTTGCCGGTGCGGGTGCCGGCGGCGGAGGCGGTGCGGACCAGGAGGTGCCGACGGGGCTCGGGGGCCTCGCCCTCCTCCTCGGCCCCGTCCGCGCCCCGGTCCGCGCCCTTGTCCGCGTCAAGCTCCCGCGGGGCCCGATCGGGGGCCTCGGGGGCCTCGGCCGTGGACGGGGCCGCGGGGGCGGCGGGCGCCTCGGGACCGTCCGCCGGCTGCGGTTCGCCCGCGCCGGGGACCGGAGGCTGCTGTCGCGGCACGGAGTCCGCCTGGTCGGGGCTGCCGGCCTGTGGGGCGCGCAGTGCGTGCTGCGACGGGTCGTGGTCCGCCACAAGCCCATCCTGCCCCAGAATCGCCGAACCGACGCGGGACCGGGCTCCGCTCGGCGCGGCCCCGGAAGGGCCGTGTCCGCCCCGGACTGTGCCGGGGTGCCGACCGACGGGTAGCCTGCCCAGGGTCGACCCGCCGGGGCGCCGGGGCGCCGGCAGGCCGGTCGAGCGGCGCGGCCGGTACCCGAGGGGGCTCCGGGTCGCGCAGAATGGACGAGGGACACCGAGCCGCGACGGAACAGGCAACACGCCGTGGGCGACAGAAGAACTGGGAGAGAATCGACGCCGTGAGTGCTGCGATGCGAAGCCGTACCCCCGACCGGCTCTGTGCCGAGGCCGTCGAACTCGCCCGTCAGGCCGCCGAGGAGGCCGTCGGTGCGGAGGCCGTCGGGCCGCACCTGGGTGTCCAGGCGGACGCCGACCGCGTCGTCACCCACACCTTCGAGTGCCTCGACGCGGCCTACCGCGGCTGGCACTGGGCGGTCACCGTCGCCCGCGCGCCGCGCGCCAAGAACGTCACCCTGGACGAGGTCGTGCTGCTGCCCGGCCCCGACGCGGTGCTCGCCCCCGAGTGGGTGCCGTGGAGCGACCGGCTGCGCCCCGGCGACATGGGCCCGGGCGACCTGCTGCCCACCGGCGCCGACGACCTGCGGCTGGAGCCGGGCTGGACCGGCGAGGACGAGCCCGCGCCGAACTCCGCGGTCGCCCTGGCGCAGGACGAGGACCTGGTCGTCACCGACCCGCACGTCCAGCCCGCCCCGGCCCGCGCCCGGATCGACGCCGTCGCCGAGGAGCTGGGCCTCGGCCGCAGCCGGGTGCTCTCCCGGCTCGGCCTGCACCTGGCCGCCGAGCGCTGGGAGAAGACCCACGGCCCGCAGACCCCGATGGCGCAGGCCGCCCCGGCCTCGTGCGCGAGCTGCGGCTTCCTGGTCCCGATCGGCGGCTCGCTCGGACAGGCCTTCGGCGTGTGCGGCAACGAGTTCGGCCCGGCCGACGGCCAGATCGTCTCCTTCGCGTACGGCTGCGGCGGGCACTCCGAGGCGGCCGTCATCCCGGCCCCGCCGGCGCCGTCCGAGCTGATCCTGGACGAGCTGGTGGTCGAGCCGCTGCCGCTGCACCCCGACCGCGCCTCCGGCTCCGTCGAGCCCGACGCCCCGGCCGAGGAGCTCGGCCACTCCTGAGCCCCGGGCTCCCGCGGCCCGCCCGGTCAACGACCGGCGCGGGCCGCGGTGCTTTCCGGGCGGCGGCCGCGGACGGCGGGCGGGCTGCGGAAAGGGCCGTCCGGGGCCGCCACCGGCGCGGCCGGTGGTCGGGAGCAGTCAGTGGGGCAGGGAAGAATGCCCTACGACGAACAGGGCAGCGGAAGGCGGCAGGTCCAGTGGAACCTCGGATCATCGGCAGCGGCACGGACGAGCACCTCGCGGACCCCTTCGGCAGCGCCGCGCTGCGCCGACGGGTGCTGGCCGCCTGGGCCGCCTCGCCGGCCCGGTTCCGGGAGGACGCCAACGCCGAGGAGGAGCTGGCGCTCGGCGGCTACCGCGACCGCCTGGTGGTCGAGTTGGCGCAGAACGCGGCCGACGCCGCGGTCCGCGCCGGCCAGGGCCCCGGCCGGCTGCGGCTGACCCTCGCCGACGGCGTGCTCGCCGCCGCCAACACCGGCGCCCCGCTGGACGCGGCCGCGGTCGAGTCGCTGTCCACCCTGCGTGCCTCCTCCAAGCGCGGCGAGACGCCCGCCGTCGGCCGGTTCGGGGTCGGTTTCGCCGCCGTCCTCGCGGTCACCGACGAGCCGGCCGTGCTGAGCGCCACCGGCGGGGTGCGCTGGTCGCTCGGCGAGGCGCGGGCGCTGGCCGCGGCCCAGCCCGAGCTGACCGACGAGCTGCGCCGCCGGGACGGCCACGTGCCGCTGCTGCGGCTGCCGTTCGCGGCCGAGGGCCCGGCCCCGGCGGGCTACGACACGGTGGTGGTGCTGCCGCTGCGGGACGCCGCCGCCGAGGACCTGACCCGCCGTCTGCTGGCCGGGATCGACGACGCGCTGCTGCTCACCCTGCCCGGCCTGCGCGAGGTCGTGGTGGAGACCCCGGACGGCACCCGCACCCTCACCCGGGACGCCGCGGAGGCCCGCCCGGACGGGGTCACCGAGGTCACCGTCACCGACGACGCGGGCGGCCGCCCGCGGCAGACGGTCTGGCAGACCGTCGGGGCCTCCGGCACGCTCTCGGCCGAGCTGCTGGTCGACCGGCCCACCGAGGAGCGCGCCCGCCCGTACTGGACGGTGACCTGGGCCGTCCCGGTCGGCCCGGACGGTGCCCCGCAGCGGCCCGGGATCGCCTCCGTGCTGCACGCGCCCACCCCCAGCGACGAGCCGGTCGGCCTGCCCGCGCTGCTGATCGCCTCCTACCCGCTGGACTCCACGCGCCGGCACGCCGCCCCCGGCCCGCTGGCCGACTTCCTCACCGAGCGCGCCGCCGACAGCTACGCCGAGCTGCTGCGCGCCCGCGGCGCCGACCTCGGCTCGCTCGGTCTCGTCCCGGCCCCGCTCGGCCAGGGCGCGCTGGACAACGCGCTGCGCGCCGCGGTGCTCTCCCGGCTGCCCGGGACGCCGTTCCTGCCGCACCCGGCGCCGGTCGAGGAGGGCACGCCCGCGCTGCGGCCCCGCGACGCGACGCTGCTGGAGGGCGCGGACGGCTCGGTGGTCGAGGCGCTCTCGCCGATCTTCCCGGGGCTGCTGCCGGCCGGCCTGGAGCGTCGCACCGAGTTGCGGGTGCTGAACGTGCGCCGGGTGCCGCTGGCCGAGGTGGTGGACCAGCTCGGCGGCCTGGACCGCGAGCCCGCCTGGTGGCGCAACCTGTACGCGTCGCTCGGCGCGGCCGACCCGGAGGCGCTCGGCGCGCTGCCCGTCCCGCTCGCCGACGGGCGGACGGTCACCGGGCCGCGGCGCGTCCTGCTGCCCTCCGAGGACGCCGACTGGGCGGCCTTCCCCGGGTACCCCGAGTCGCTGGCGGGCGCGCTCGCCGCGCTCGACCTGCGCCTGGCCCACCCCGATGCCGCCCACCCGTTGCTGGCCAAGCTCGGCGCCGGCACCGCCACCCCGGCCGGGGTGCTGGACACCCCCGAGGTGCGGGCCGCCGTCGCCCGCTCCTACGAGCTGGCCGAGGACGACCTGGACGCGGCGCTCGAACTCGCCGACGCCGTCCTCGCCCTGGTGAAGGCCGCCGCCCCGGAGCCGGGCGCCCACCCCTGGCTGGCCCGGCTGGCGCTGCTCGACGACGAGGGCGAGCCCGCCCGCGCCGGCGAGCTCGTGCTGCCCGGAAGCCCGTTCGCCGCGCTCGCCCGCGAGGAGGACGCCGGCTGGGTGGACGACGAGCTGCTGGAGCGCTGGGGCCCGGAGGTGCTCGCCGCCGTCGGCGTGCTGGCCGAGTTCGTGCTGGTGCGCGCCGAGGACGTGGTGCTCGACCCGGACGACCTGGAGCGGCTGGACCCCACCGTCTCCGCCGACCGCGCGGCCGGCGGCCACCCCACCGGCCTGCTGGACGAGGCGCCCGACGGGCTCGCCGAGTGGGCCGAGGACGCGCTGGAGGCGCTGCAGGCCGACGAGGCGGTCGGCGTCCCGCCGGTGGCCGCCGAGCTGCTGGCCGTGCGCGACCTCGACCTGGTGGACGACGACGCCTGGCCGCAGGCGCTCGCGGCGCTGGCCCGCCCGCCGTACCGGGACGCCGTGGTCGCCCCGGTGCGCACCCTGCTGCCGGACGGCTCGTACGCCGACCTGCCGCCGTACACCGCGTGGTGGCTGCGCGACCACCCGGTGCTGGCGGGCCGCGAGCCGGCCGGGCTGCGCGCCGCCGGGGCCGACCCGCTGCTGCGCGGCCTGTACGACGAGGCCCGCACCACCCTGGACGAGCAGTTCCTGCACGCGCTCGGGGTGCGCACCACGCTGGCCGCGCTGCTCGCCGAGCCGCACGGGCCGGACGAGGTTCTGGACCGGATGACCGACCCGGACGTCGAGGTCGGCCACCGCCAGCTGCACGGCATCCACACGGCGCTGGCCCGGGTGGACCGCGAGCGGATCGAGCCGCTGGACATCGTGCGGGCGCTGCCGCCGCTGGACCCGGCGACCGGGCGCCGGCCGGCCCACACCGTGGTGGTGGACGCCACCGAGGCGGTCGTCGCCGACGCCCCCGACCTGGTCCAGCTGCTGCACCCGTACCCGCTGCTGCCGGTCGCCCCGGCGCTGGCCGCCGACCTCGCCGAGCGGCTGCACGTGTCGCTGGCCAGCGAGGTGGCGGGCGGCCGGGTGCTCTCCGAGGGCGTGCTGCACCGGGTCCCGGCGGTGGTGCGGGAGCTGCTGCCCGGCTGCCCGGTCGCCTACGAGGAGCACGAGGAGCTGCTGGTCGTCGGGCCGGACGGCGGCGAGGCGGCGGTGGACTGGCGCTGGGACACCGGGGCGGACGCCCCGGAGCCGCCGTACGACCCGGAGCTGGCCGAGGCCGACGACGAGGACGACGAGTTCGAGGTCCCGCCGGTGCCCGGCCTGCTGCACGCGGCCACCCCGGAGGGCCTGGCCGCCGGGCTGGCCTGGTCGGTCGGGCAGTGGCACCGCCGCTTCGAGGTGCTGGCCGCCCTCAGCGAGCCGGACCGCGCCTACGAGCTCTCGGCCGCCCGCGACTTCGAGGGCTGAGCCGCGCGCCGCGCACCGGCCGCCCGGCCGGTGCGCGACCGCAGCCGCCGGTAGACGGTGGTGGTCAGCCGGACCGTGCCGAGCGTCACCAGCGCGGCGGTCCGCAGCGTGGGTGTCGGTCGCACCGCCAGAGCGATCCCCGCCATCGCCAGGGCCGCCGGTCCGGCCGCCAGCAGCCCGCCCGGGAAGGCGGTGAACGCCTCCAGGTCCCCGTCTCCGCGTGCCATCCGGCACCCCCTTCCGGGGCCGTCATCGGGTGCGCGCGGGGGCTTGTCACGCGGGGGTGTGAGGGGGCTCGTCACGCCGTGGCGCGGCCGACCGCCCGGGCCGTCACTCCATGCCGCGGCGCTTCATGAAGCGCCAGGCGATCTCCAGGGCGATGCCGCAGACCACCGCGATGGCGACGCCCACCAGCGGGTCGCGGTAGCCGACCAGGGAGAGGTCGAAGAAGCTCTTCAGCGGGGGCACCAGCAGGACCAGCGCGAAGGCGCCGCCCATGCTGCCGATCAGCAGCAGGCGCCACCAGTTGTACGGGCGGGCGACGATGGCGAGGACCCAGATGGCGATCAGGAAGAGCGTCAGGGTGGCCACGCTGGTGTCGGCCTTGAGGTCGGTGGCGTGGTTGGCGCGGGCGAGCGAGTAGGCGACGAAGGTGCCGGTGCCGGCGATCACCCCGCCGGGGATCGCCAGCCGCAGCACGCGCTTCACGAAGCCGGTGCGGGCCCGCTCGTTGTTGGGGGCGAGGGCGAGGAAGAAGGCCGGGATGCCGATGGTCAGCGAGGACAGCACGGTGGAGTGCCGGGGCAGGAACGGGTACGGCGAATGGGTGAAGATCACCAGGAGCGCCAGCAGGACCGAGTAGACCGTCTTCACCAGGAAGAGTGAGGCGACCCGCTCGATGTTGCCGATCACCCGGCGGCCCTCGGCCACCACCGACGGCAGCGAGGCGAAGGAGTCGTTCAGCAGCACGATCTGGGCGACGGCCTTGGTGGCGTCGGAGCCGGTGCCCATCGCCACGCCGATGTCGGCGTCCTTGAGCGCCAGCACGTCGTTGACGCCGTCGCCGGTCATCGCCACGGTGTGGCCGCGGGACTGCAGCGCCCCGACCAGCAGGCGCTTCTGCTGCGGGGTGACCCGGCCGAAGACGCTGGTCCGGTCGGCGGTCTCGGCGAGCTCCTGCGGGTCGGCGGGCAGGGCGCGGGCGTCCATCGGGTGGTCGGCGCCGGGCAGGCCCAGGTGGCCGGCCACCGCGCCGACCGAGACCGCCGCGTCGCCGGAGATGACCTTGGCCCGGACCCGCTGGCCCTCGAAGTAGCGCAGCGTCTCGGCGGCGTCCGAGCGCAGCCGCTGCTGGAGCACCACCAGGGCGAGCGGGGTGAGGTCGGCCGCCGGGTCGGGGGAGTCCAGCGGGACGGGGGTGCGGCCCAGCAGGAGCACCCGCAGGCCCTGGGCGCCCAGCTCGTCCACCTCGGCCAGCGCCGGGTGCCCGGCGGGCAGCAGGACGTCGGGCGCGCCGAGCAGCCAGCTGGCCTCGCCGCCCTGCGGCTCCAGCAGTTGCACGCCGCTCCACTTGCGGGCGGAGGAGAAGGGCATCGCCTCGATCACCCGCCAGCCGTCGCGGCCCGCGGAACCGCCCGCGGAACCGCCCGCGGAACCGCCCGCGGAACCGCCCGCGGAACCGCCCGCCGAACCGCCCGCGGAACCGTCCGCCGAACCGTCGGCGGGCCCGTCGCCGCGTCCGTACGCGTCGATGACCGCCTGCATGGACGGGTTGGGGCGGGCGTCGGCGCCGGCCATCACGGCCAGGGCGTGCTTGATGGTCTCCGGGGCGACGGCGGTGGGCTCCCCGTCGGAGAGCACCCGCAGGTCGATCACGTCCATGCCGCCCTCGGTGAGGGTGCCGGTCTTGTCCAGGCAGACGGTGTCCACCCGGGCCAGACCCTCGATCGCCGGGAGCTCCTGGACCAGGCACTGCTTGCGGCCGAGCCGGACCACGCCGATCGCGAAGGCGACCGAGGTCAGCAGCACCAGCCCCTCGGGGACCATCGGCACGATGCCGGCCACCATGCGCCGGACGGCCTCCTTCCAGTCCCGGCCCTCGACGGCCAGCTGGCTGATGATCAGACCGAGGGCGGTGGGGATCAGCAGGTAGGTGATGATCCGCAGGATGCTGTCGATGCCGGAGCGCAGCTCGGACTTCACCAGGGTGAACTTGCTGGCCTCCTCGGCGAGCTGGGCCGCGTAGGCCTCGCGGCCGACCTTGGTGGCGGTGAACGCGCCGGCCCCGGCCACCACGAAGCTGCCGGACATCACCTGGTCGCCGGGCTGCTTGAGGACCGGGTCGGGTTCGCCGGTGAGCAGCGACTCGTCGATCTCCAGGCCGTCCGCCTCGGTGACCTCGCCGTCCACGATCACCTTGTCGCCGATGCCGAGCAGCACGGTGTCGTCGAGGACGATCTCGGAGACGCCGATCTGCCGGGCGGAGCCGTCCCGGCGGACCTGCGGGCGGGCCTCGCCGATCAGGGCCAGGCTGTCCAGGGTCTTCTTGGCGCGCAGTTCCTGGATGATGCCGATCGCCGTGTTGGCCACGATGACCAGGCCGAACAGGCCGTCCTGGATCGGACCGACGATCAGGATGATCCCGAACATCACGCCGATGATCGCGTTGAAGCGGGTGAAGACGTTGGCCCGGACGATCTCCCTGGTGGACCGACTGGACCGGACCGGAACGTCGTTGACCTGGCCCTTCGTGACCCGCTCGGCCACTTCCGCGGCCGTCAGGCCGCCGCGCCGGCCGGGCAGCAGACCGAGGGGGTGCGCTCCGTCCGGGCGGTCTGCGTCGGTCGACCGCTCTTCCGCTGGCTGGGCAGGCTGCGTCATGGCACCGACTCTACGGGTGCCTTATGTCCGGTGCGTGCTACTAAAGGACTGTTCAGTCCGACCGGGTGGCCGGGTTCTGACCGTTGCCCTCGGTCGTCCGTTCGGCCGTGTGCCCCGGCGCGGGTTCGGCCGCCTCGGCGGCGCGGCCGCGGGCGATGGCGTCCCGCCGGGCGCGGCAGTACCAGAGGCCGATCAGGCCGAGCAGGCCGCCGGAGAGGCAGATCCAGGGCCAGGTGCCGTGGCCGTGCGCGGAGAGGGTGCCCTGGAAGGGGAGCAGGGCGAGGAAGGCGACGAACCACAGCACCGTGCCGCCGCCGACGATGGCGACGTCGTTGGCCTCCAGCGGAGGGGGCGAGGGGTGCAGTGGCGTCTTGGGCATGGGGCCTAGCGTACGGTGCGGTGGGGCAGTTGTGGGGTGTCCGGACCGCCTGCTGGCTCTACGCGCGAAGATAGCGCGTGTGCGATCGGGAAACCATACTTAAAGATCTGCGCCCAGCCACCGTCGCCCTGGGCGTCCCCCTCCCTCTCCTCAGCTCCCCCACAGAGGACGCACGCATGCCTGTGGTCCAGCCGACCACCGAGTCGCCCGAACCCGCCGACGCCGCGCCGAAGCCCCCCACGAGCGCCGTCGACCGCTTCTTCCGGATCAGCGAGCGAGGCTCCACCCTGCCGCGCGAGATCCGCGGTGGTGTCGCCACCTTCTTCACCATGGCGTACATCCTGGTGCTGAACCCGATCATCCTGGCCAGCGGCACGGACGTCACCGGGGCCCACCTCGACAGCGCCCAGCTGGTCACCGCCACCGCCCTGACCGCGGGTCTGACCACGCTGCTGATGGGCGTCATCGGCAACGTCCCGATCGGCCTGGCCGCCGGCCTCGGCGTCAACACGATCGTGGCGCTCCAGCTGGCCCCCAAGATGACCTGGCCGGACGCCATGGGCATGGTCGTGCTGGCCGGTTTCGCGATCATGCTGCTGGTCGCCACCGGGCTGCGCGAGCGGGTCATGAACGCCGTCCCGCTCGGCCTGCGCAAGGCCATCGCGATCGGCATCGGTCTGTTCATCAGCCTCGTCGGCCTGGTCGACTCCGGCTTCGTCAGCCGCATCCCGGACGCCGCCCACACCACCGTCCCGCTCCAGCTCGGCGGCGACGGGCACCTGCTCGGCTTCCCGGTGCTGATCTTCGTGGTCGGCCTGCTGCTCACCCTGGTCCTGCTGATCCGCAAGGTGCCCGGCGCCATCCTGATCAGCATCGCGGTCTCCACCGCGCTGGCCGTGCTCATCGACAAGGTGGCCGACGTCCCGGCCGCCAAGTGGGGCCTCACCGTCCCGACCTGGCCCGGCAACCCGGTCTCCGCGCCCGACTTCGGACTGGTCGGCAAGGTCAGCCTGTTCGGCGGCTTCGAGAAGGTCGGCGTGCTGACCGGCCTGCTCTTCGTCTTCACCGTGCTGATGTCGTGCTTCTTCGACGCGATGGGCACCATCCTCGGCGTGGCCGACGAGGCCCACCTGCTGGACGCCAAGGGCGACCTGCCCGGCATCAACAAGGTCCTGATGGTCGACGGCATCGCCACCGCGGCCGGCGGCGCCACCTCGTCCTCCGCCAACACCTGCTTCGTCGAGTCCACCGCCGGCGTCGGCGAGGGCGCCCGCACCGGCTTCGCCTCGATCGTCACCGGCCTGCTCTTCGTGGTGGCGCTCTTCCTCACCCCGCTCGCCACCATGGTCCCGGCCCAGGCCGCCACCCCGGCCCTGGTCACCGTCGGCTTCCTGATCCTGGCCAACTCGATCAAGGAGATCGACTGGGCCGACTACACGATCGCGATCCCGGCCTTCGTGACCATCGTGATGATGCCGTTCACCTACAGCATCACCAACGGCATCGGCATGGGCTTCATCACCTTCTGCGTGATGCGCCTGGCCGCCGGCCGCGGCCGTGAGGTCCCCGTCCCGATGTACGCGGTGGCGGCGGTGTTCGCCTTCTACTACCTGATGCCGGCCTTCGGCCTGCTCTGACGCCGCGACGTCGACCGAGCCCCGCCCTCCCGGTTCCGGGAGGGCGGGGCTCCGGCGTTTCCCGGTCGGATCCCGCGGCGGTCCTCCGGTCAGTGGACGCAGAACTCGTTGCCCTCGGGATCCCGCATGACCGTCCAGGAGCCGCCGGGCTCCTCGACCTGCCGCAGGACGGTGGCGCCGAGGGCCACGAGGCGGGCGACGGTGGCCTCGCGCTCGCCCGGGCCGGGGTGGACGTCGAGGTGCAGGCGGTTCTTGCCCTGCTTGGGCTCGGGGACGGCCTGGAACAGGACACGGCGGCCGAGGCCGGTGTCCGAGGCCGGGTCGAACGGGTCCTCGGGGTGGCGGACGGCGGCCAGGGAGCGCCAGGCCGGGCGTCCGTCCAGCTCGGTGACGGCCTCCGGGCCGATCGCGCCGGCGGCGAGCAGCCGGGTGATCAGCGCGCCGTGGTCCTCCGTCGTGTACTCCAGGGCGGCGGCCCAGAAGGCGGCCTGGCGGTGCGGGTCGGCGCAGTCGATGACGAGCTTCCAGTGCAGCGGCATGTAACCGTTTCTACCGGTTACCGGACGGCCGGGCAACGATCAACCGTCAGAAGTTGTCAAAAAGGCACCCGTGTAGGCGAGTTGGCGGTGGGAATACTGGCTGGACGGAGAAGGGGGAGGGGACTCGACCGATGGTGCAACAGGATCCGCCGGGGGGCGTCGAGGCGCAGCTGCTGCCGGAGCTGTTCTGGACGGCGGACAAGGCCTCGCTGGACGGGCAGCGCGAGACACTGCGCTGGTACCGCGGACTGATCGCGATGCTGGTGGTCGCGGCGTTGATCGGGTCGTTCCCGGGCCCGGACGACAAGGGAGAGTTCGACGCCTGGCCGATGCTCTCGGTGGCCGCCTTCCTGGTGGCCGGGTACTTCTGGTCCCGGCTTCGCCGCAGCAACCCGCAGGGCCGCTGGTACCAGGCCCGGGCGGCGGCCGAGTCGGTCAAGACGCTGGCCTGGAAGTACACCGTCCGGGCCCGGCCGTTCGACGGGCCGGCCGAGTCCGCGGACGTCGACCGCGGCTACCTGCTCCAGGTCGAGGACGTGCTGCGGGCCTTCGAGGATCCGGAGATCGTGCCGCCCGGCAGCGTCGCCGAGATCACCCCGGAGATGCGCCGGCAGCGCGCCGAGAGCCTGGCCGCCCGGCGCACCCTCTACCTGCGCACCCGGGTCGAGGGGCAGCGCACCTGGTACCGCTCCCGGGCCGAGGCCTGCGACTCGCAGGCGGTCTCCTGGGGGCTCGGCATCGCGGTGCTGATCATCGTCGGCGCGGCGGCGGCCGTCGCCCAGGCCACCGGCGCGCTGCAGGTGCACCTCTTCGGGGCCACCTCGGCCGCGGCCGCGGCGATCATCGCCTGGACGCAGCTCAAGCAGCTCGGCCCGCTGGCCGCCGCCTACCAGCTGGCCGCGCGCGAGCTGGAGAACGTCGGCAACCAGCTGTCCGACCTCGACCTCAAGGCGCCGGACGCCGAGGCGCGCTGGGCCCGGCTGGCCGCCGACGCCGAGGACGCCGTCTCCCGGGAGCACACCACCTGGCGGGCCCGCCGGGCGTTCCCGCGCTGAGTCGGGCCCGCTGGGCCCGCCGGGTGCTCCCGCGCCGGGCGGGCCGGGCGGGCCGGGCGGGGAAGGGTACTCGACCGGAGCGGGGACTTGGGGAGATCCGGCGAAACGCGGCGCACAGGTGTGCGGGGTGCGTGAGAGTAGAGCGCCCAGGTACGGACCGTAATCATTACGTGTCCATGCCGTGGTTTCATCGCCTGCGCGCGACCCCAGTTCCCGCCGGAGGCCCTCCTTGCGCATTCTCCTGATCGCCAGCGCGTTCAACAGCCTGACCCAGCGCGTCCACACCGCCCTGCGCGGGCGCGGCCACCGGGTCGCCGTCCAACTCGCTCTCGGCGACGAGCAGATGAGGGCGGCGGTGGCCCGCACCGACCCCGAGCTGATCGTCTGCCCGATGCTCACCAAGGCCGTCCCGCAGGACATCTGGTCCAGCCGGACCGTCCTGATCGTGCACCCGGGCCCCCCGGGCGACCGCGGCCCCTCCTCGCTCGACCGGGCGATCACCGAGGGGGCGCGGCACTGGGGCGTCACCGTGCTGCAGGCCGTCGAGGAGATGGACGCCGGTGACATCTGGGCGTCCGTCGACTTCCCCGTCCCCGACTGCGGCAAGAGCGAGTTGTACCGCGGCGAGCTCGCCGACGCCGCCGTCGAGGCCGTCCTGCTGGCCGTCCAGCGGTACGAGGGCGGGCTGTTCACCCCCGAGCCGCTGGACTACGCCCGGCCGGACGTGCGCGGCCGGGCGCGGCCGTTCCTGCGCCAGGAGGAACGCCGGATCGACTGGGAGCGGGACGACACCGCCACCGTGCTGCGCAAGCTGCGCGCCGCCGACTCCCAGCCCGGCGTGCTGGACGAGCTGTACGGACGGGAGTTCTTCCTGCACGGCGGCCACCCCGAGGACGAACTGCGCGGCCCGGTGCCCGGCGCCGTGCTCGCCACCCGGGACGGCGCGATCTGCCGGGCCACCGTGGACGGCGCGGTGTGGATACCGCAGCTGCGCCCGCGCCGCACCCCCGGCGGTCCGGTCACCTTCAAGCTGCCGGCCGCCACCGTGCTCGCCGACGAGCTGTACCGGGTCCGCGAGGTGCCGGTGAGCCCGGAGCGGGCGAGCGGCCGGGACACCTGGTCGGAGCTGCGCTACCGCGAGGAGGGCGAGGTCGGCTTCCTCGAATTCGCCTACGCGGGCGGGGCGATGGGCACCGAGCAGTGCCGCCGGCTGCTCGCCGCCTACCGGGAGGCGGCCGACCGGCCGACCTCGGTGCTGGTGCTCGGCGCGCCACGGGACTTCTACTCCAACGGGATCCAGCTCGACGTCATCGAGGGCGCGGCCTTCCCGGCGCTGGAGTCGTGGGAGAACATCAACGCGATGGACGACTTCGTCGAGGCGGTGCTGACCACGACGGACAAGGTGACGGTCGCGGCGCTGGCCGGGAACGCGGCGGCCGGCGGGCTGATGATGGCGCTCGCCGCCGACGAGGTGTGGTGCCGGGAGTCGGCGGTGCTCAACCCGCACTACCGGCTGATGGGTCTGTACGGCTCCGAGTACTGGACGTACACCCTGCCCCGCCGGGTCGGCGCCGAGCAGGCCGAGCGGCTCACCGCCGAGGCGCTGCCGGTCGGCGCCGACCACGCCCGCGGGATCGGCCTGGTGGACCGTACGGCCGGCGGGGACGCGGCCGGGTTCCGCCGTTGGGTGGCGCGCGAGGCGGCCCGGATCGCCGCCTCGCCGGACCTCACCGGGCGGCTGGTGGACAAGAAGCGCCGCCGCGCGGTCGACGAGGAGGCCAAGCCGCTGGCCGAGTACCGGGCGGAGGAACTGCGCCGGATGCACGCCAACTTCTACCGGGCGGGCGAGCCGTACCACGCGCTGCGGCGGGACTTCGTGCACAAGGTCTGCCCGGTGGCCACGCCGGAGCACGTGGCGGAGCTGCTCGGGCGGCCCGAACAGCCCTGACGGCGGGCCCGGGCCGCGCCGGAGGCCGGGAGCGGGGGCCGGCTGCGGAAGCCGGAAACCGGTAGCCGAAAACCGGGAGCGGGGACCCGGAGCGGCGCCCGGCCGGGGTGGGGGACCCGGCCGGACGCCCGCTCGGGCCCCGCTCCCGTACCCGGCCTCAGCGCCGGGCCGCACCGGCCGGAGGCCGCCGCCGCTCCCGGAGCAGCGGGCCGTCCTGGCCACCCGGGGTGCGCGCTGCCTCCGCGGCCCACACGGCCCCGGGGGCACGCGGGGGCCGCGGAGGCAGCGGGGCGGCAGGACCGGCCAGCAGGGGCCGGGAGTCGGGCCGGCTCGGCGAGACCGCGAAGGCCAGCGAGCCGAAGAAGACGTAGCAGCCCAGCCCGACCCCGAGCGGGAAGAGGAACTGGAGCGCCATCACACCGCCCGCGGTGGAGCGCGAGGAGTCCAGCCGGACGGAGAGCGCCGCCATGCCGGTGTAGTGCATCGCGCAGACCGCCACGCCCATCACCGGTGCCGCCGCCAGCACCGCGAGGGTGCCCCGGATGTTCAGCGCGGCCCAGAGCGCGGCCGTGGCCGCGACCACCGCGATGGCCACCGAGGCCGCCACGGTGAGCCGGTCGTAGCCGAGCCGGCCGGGCAGCACCATCGCGGCCATGCCCAGGTAGTGCATCGCGGCGACCCCGAGGCCGGTGGTCAGCCCGCCGACCAGCAGCGCCAGGACGCGGCGCCGCCAGTACCCGACGGTGAAGAGCCCGACGCCGACGACGGCGACGGCGACCAGCAGGCTGAGTACGGTCACCCCGGGCCGGTAGCCGATCTCGACGCCGGTCACGGAGAAGCCGAGCATCGCGATGAAGTGCATGGACCAGATCCCGGCCCCGAGCGAGGTCGAGGCGAACAGCAGCCAGACGGCCCGGGTGCGGCCCCGGGAGACGAGCGCCCAGCGGGCGCTGCGCAGTGCGACGAAGGCGCCGACGCAGGCGACGAAGTACGAGACCGCCGGTGTCACCCAGCCGTGGTCGGCATGGTGGATCTCACCCAACAGAGAGCTCCCTGGACGAGGGTTGAGGGCACGTTGAGGGCACCGGGGCGCGGACGGACGCGGCTGGCCGGGGAAGGCGCGCGGCAACGGGCACCGGGGCGGGGAGGTGCTCCCGCGAGGGAGAAGCCTGACATGTGGTGCCCCTGACAAGCGGGGAGCGTAGTCACTGCCCGGCGGTCGCACAATGTTCGCGCTTTTCGTGAAGTCCCAGGTCAGGATGGGCCTTTACGCGGCCTGCATGATCCCGGCACCAACCCCTGACACCGCCTGCGCACCGTCTCCGGGCGGCTGCGAGCCGCCTGCGAGCCGCCTTCGGCCGCCTCCGGCGCTCACTCCAGCGGGGCTAGCCCGAACGGGTGGCCGGCCGGGTCGATCAGCACCCGCAGGGTGCGTCCGTGCTGGTAGGCGGGCTCGGTGGCGCCGAGCGCGAGGGCCTTCGCGGTGGACTCTTCCAGGTCGTCGACGTAGAAGTCGAGGTGGAAGTGCTTGCTGCCGTCCGGCTCCGTCCACGGCTCCGGCCGGTATCCGCTCACCCGTCCGAAGCCCAGCGGGCTGCCGCCCTCGGGGTTGTCCAGGATCGCGAAGTGCTCGTCCGCGTGCCTGGTCTCCCACCCCAGCAGCTCGCCGTAGAACGAGGCCAGCGCGACCGGGTCGGCGCAGTCGATGGTGACCATGGCGAGCCGGGCGAAGCCGGTCTCACCGGGCCCGGTCTGCGCGGACCGCTCGGACGGTTGCGGCTGTTCGGGCCGCTGGGACCGCTCGGACTGCTCGGTGGCGACGTCGGACATGGCAGGTCGGCCCTTCCGGGAGAGAGCTGGGGCCCATGACCAATATGGCACCGGGGTGACCCTCCGGCACGGCGGCGGATCCCATTTTCCTTAGCGAGAGTAATGACATAGACTAAAGAGATGCCCGAGATGTCCGAGCAGGACCTCGCAGCGATCAGTCAGCTGCGATCGTCCACGATGCGCCTCTCCCGACGACTCAAACACCAACGGGTGGAGGAGTCGCTGAGTCCCACCGAGATGGGAGTGCTGGGCACCCTCGCCCGGTGCGGAAAGGCGACACCGGGTGAGCTCGCCCGGAAGGAGCACGTGCAGCCGCCTTCGATGACCAGGATCGTCGCGATGCTGGAGGAGAAGGGGCTGGTGCGGCGCGAGCCGCACCCCGAGGACCGCCGCCAGGTGGTCGTCAGCAGCACCGAGCAGGCCGAGACGATCCTCGCGGAGAGCCGTCGGCGCCGGAACGTCTGGCTCGCCGAGCTCGCCCAGGGGCTCGACGAGGAGGAGTGGGCCGTCCTCAGGGAGGCCGCGCCCGTGCTCTACAAGCTCGCCCACCTGTAGCTCGTACACCTCGAGGCACACCGACCCCGGCCGGCCGCCGGGAGAACGAGGAGCCCGCATCACCGCAGGACCGACCACCGACACCAGGAGCGCGACGGCCACCGCCATGGCCGTCGCGCCACGAGGGGAGACCAACGTGACACCGCCGGCCGCAGCCAGCGCCGCCGCCATCCGCACCGACGACCCGACCACCGACCCCGCCGCGGCCGGCGCCGCGGCCGCCGACGCCCAGGCCCCCGCCCCCACGGGACTGCCCGGCAACGGCGACGACGACCCCGACGAACGCACCGCGGCGCACTCCGCCGCTCAGCGCCGCGCCCACGCGGCCCCGTCCCCGACCGGTGCCCGGTTCACCAGGCCCGGGGGGATGTTCTCCTCACTGCGCGTTCGCAACTACCGCTACTACTTCGCCGGCCAGGTGGTGTCCAACACCGGCACCTGGATGCAGCGCATCGCCCAGGACTGGCTGGTGCTGAGCCTCACCGGCAGCCCGCTCGCGGTCGGCATCACCACCGCCATGCAGTTCCTGCCGATGCTGCTGTTCGGCCTGTTCGGCGGCGTGCTCGCCGACCGGATGCCCAAGCGCCGGCTGCTGATCTACACCCAGGGCGCGATGGGCCTGCTGGCCGCCGGCCTCGCGGTGCTGACCGTCGGCGGCGTGGTGACGCCGTACTACGTGTACGCCTTCGCGCTGCTGCTCGGCCTGGTCACCGTGGTGGACAACCCCACCCGGCAGGCCTTCGTCTCCGAGATGGTCGGACCCGAGGACCTCGCCAACGCCGTCAGCCTGAACGCCGCCAACTTCCAGACCGCCCGGCTGGTCGGCCCCGCCGTCGCGGGCCTGCTGATCGCCGCGGTCGGCAGCGGCTGGGCGTTCGCCGTCAACGCGCTGTCCTTCGCCGCCGTGATCGGCGGGCTGCTCGCGATGCGGGAGGGCGAACTGCGCCCGACCGAGCCGATCGCCCGCGAGAAGGGGCAGCTGCGCGAGGGGCTGCGGTACGTCAAGGAGCGGCCCGAGCTGCTCTGGCCGATGGTGCTGGCCGGGTTCATCGGCACCTTCGGCTTCAACTTCCCGACGCTGCTCTCCGGCTTCGCGTACGACACCTTCGAGGTCGGCGCCGGCCAGTACGGCCTGCTGAACACCGCGATGGCGATCGGCTCGCTGACCGGTGCGCTGCTCGCCGCCCGCCGGGGCGTGCCGCGGCTGCGCCGGCTGGTCGGTGCGGCGCTGGCCTTCGGCGCGCTGGAGGTGGTCGCCGCGTTCGCGCCCGACTACTGGACCTTCGCGCTGCTGCTGATGCTGATCGGGGTCTTCGGGCTGAGCTTCAACACCTCGGTCAACTCCTCGCTGCAGCTGGCCACCGACCCCGAGATGCGCGGCCGGGTGATGGGCCTGCTGGTGCTGGTCTTCACCGGCGGCACGCCGATCGGCGCCCCGATCGTCGGCTGGGTGACCGCCTCGTACGGGCCCCGGCTCGGCCTGCTGGCCTGCGGGCTGGTGTCCGCGGCGGCGGCCGGCACGGTCGGCCTGGTGCTGGCCCGCAGCGCGGACCTGCGGGTGCGGTTCGACCTGCACCCGGGCCGCGGCGGCCGGGTGGTGGCCTTCGTGCCGCGGGCCGCCGCTGTGGCCAAGCCGGAGCTGGCCACGGCCTGCTGACGGCTCCTCGGGCCCCCGGGGTGTCCCGGGGGCCTGAGGCGGTTCAGAGCCGCATGGCGAGGACCTGGCCCGGCCAGACGCCGTTCGGCTGCTCGACCTCGAAGCCATCGGTCTCGGTGAAGCCGAACGCCCGGTACCGGGCGACCAGCTTGCGGTCGGCACCGGCGTAGCAGTCCACCCGGAGCAGGCCGATGCCGCGCCGGCGGGCCTCTTCCACCGCGTCGGCGATCAGCGCGGCGCCGAGGCCCGAACCGCTGCGGCTGCGGTCGGTGACCAGGAGGCGGACGTACAGCTCGCGCTCCTCCACGGTGGGGATCCACCGGCCGCAGTCCTCGGACAGCACGCAGCAGCCGACCGTACGGCCGTCGTCGTCCACGGCGAGGCGGATCAGGAAGGGCTCGGCGGCGTACGAGGTGGCCTGGTCGACCCGGGCCGGGACGCTGCTGAAGGGCTGGTCCCCCCACTGGCCGGTGCGGCCCCGGGACGCCAGCCAGGAGACGGCGCCGTCGAGCAGGGACAGGATGTCGGGGACGTCCTCGGGACCCCCGTTGCGGATCTTCATGAAGGAACGTTCTATCCCAAACGCCGGGGCGCGGGAAGATTGACCCATGAGGTTGTTCGTGGCAGTGCTGCCGCCGGTCGAGGCGTTGCAGGGGCTGTCCGACGCGGTCGCCCCGCTGCGGGAGCTGCCCGGGGCCGAGCGGCTGCGCTGGACCGGCGCCGAGGGCCGGCACCTGACCCTCGCCTTCCTGGGCGAGGTGGCGGCCGAGCCGTTGCCGGAGCTGGAAGCGGGCCTGGCGGCCGTCGCCGAGGTCCACCCGGTGCACCGGCTGCGGATCGCGGGCGCGGGGCGGTTCGGCGACCGGGTGCTCTGGGCCGGGGTCGACGGCCAGGTCTGGGCGCTGCGCCGGCTGGCCGAGGCCGTCACCGCGGCCACCGACGAGGTGACCGGGGCGAGCGACGACTACGCCTTCCACCCGCACCTCACCCTCGCCCGGGCCGGCTCCTCGCGCGGCCACCGGCGGGCCGTGCAGCGGGTCGCGGCGGCCGAGCTGGACGGCCTGGTGACGGCGCTGGCCGACTACCGGGGGCCGGAGTGGGACGCCGCCGAGCTGCACCTGATGCGCAGCGACCCGGGCGGCGGCCCCGCGCGCTACGAGTCGCTGCGCTCCTGGCCGCTGGCGGACTGGAGCTGAGGGTCGGGGTCGAGGCCGGGGCCGAGTCGGGGCGGTGGCCGGGGGCGAGGGTCAGGGCCCGGGAGGAGTCCCGGGTGAGCCGGAGGTACGCTCGTTGACCGTGGATCCCAAGACTCGTATGCGCATCGTCTCCGGCACCCTGGTGCTGATGCTGGTCGTCGTGCTGATCAGCTCACTGGTCGGCCGCTAGCCGCCCGTCCGGCGCAGCGGCCGCCGGCGGGGCCCCGGAACGGCGAGAGGGCCACCGCCCGTCGGCGGTGGCCCTCGGCCGTGTCCTCGGGGGACGGGGTCAGAACTGCTCGACCACGTAGTCGATGCAGTGGGTGAGCGCCTCGACGTCCGCCGGGTCGATCGCCGGGAACATCGCGATGCGCAGCTGGTTGCGGCCCAGCTTGCGGTACGGCTCGGTGTCCACGATGCCGTTGGCACGCAGTGCCTTGGCGACCGCGGCGGCGTCCACCGACTCGTCGAAGTCGATGGTGCCGACCACCTGGGAGCGCTCGGCCGGGTTCACCACGAAGGGGGTGGCGAAGGAGGACTTCTCGGCCCAGGAGTACAGCCGGGACGAGGAGTCCGCGGTGCGGGCGACCGCCCAGTCCAGCCCGCCGTTGCCGTTCAGCCACTCCAGCTGGTCGGCCAGCAGGAAGAGGGTGGAGAGCGACGGGGTGTTGTACGTCTGGTCCTTCGACGAGTTGTCGATGGCCGTCGGCAGGGAGAAGAACGGCGGGATGTAGCGGCCGGAGCCGGCGATCTCGGCGGCGCGCTCCAGGGCGGCCGGGGAGAAGGTGGCCAGCCACAGGCCGCCCTCGGAGGCGAAGGACTTCTGCGGGGCGAAGTAGTAGACGTCCGTCTCGGTGATGTCCACCGGCAGGCCGCCGGCGCCCGAGGTGGCGTCCACCAGGACCAGCGAGCCCTCGTCCGCGCCGGCCGGGCGCCGGATCGGCATCGCGACGCCGGTCGAGGTCTCGTTGTGGGTGAGCCCGTAGACGTCCACGCCGGCCTCGGCGACCGGCAGCGGGTGGGTGCCCGGGGCGGTCTTGATCACGGTCGGCTCGGCGAGCCACGGCGCGGCCTTGACCGAGGAGGCGAACTTCGAGGAGAACTCGCCGAAGTCCAGGTGCTGGGACTTCTCCCGCACCAGGCCGAAGGCGGCGATGTCCCAGAAGGCGGTGGAGCCACCGTTGCCGAGGACGACCTGGTAGCCGTCCGGCAGCGAGAACAGGCTGCTCACGCCCTCGCGCACGCGCTTGACCAGGTCCTTGATCGGGGCCTGGCGGTGCGAGGTGCCGAGCAGGGAGGTCTGGGTGGCGGCGAGGGCACTCAGGGCCTCGGGGCGCACCTTGGACGGTCCGCAGCCGAAACGGCCGTCTGCGGGCTTGATGTCAGCGGGGATCTGGATCTGAGCCACGCGCGCAGCCTACCGGCCGGAGGGTCCGGCGGGGTACGGCCGTCCGCCCGCTGAGACTGTGATCACGGCCGCTCGGGCTCCCGCCGCGGGAACGCGACAGCGGGCCCGGCCGGAGCCGGACCCGCTGCTCAGGGGCACTGTCCGGACGCTCGTCCGGTATCCCCGGGAGGGGGTCAGTGGGCGATGGCGTCCCAGCCCTCGATCTCCTCGGGGCGGCGCGGGCCGGGGCCGACGTAGCGCGCGGAGGGGCGCACGAGCCGGCCCGTGCGCTTCTGCTCCAGGATGTGCGCCGACCAGCCGGCGGTGCGGGCGCAGGTGAACATCGAGGTGAACATGTGCGCCGGAACCTCGGCGAAGTCCAGCATGATGGCGGCCCAGAACTCGACGTTGGTGGCCAGCACGCGGTCGGGGCGGCGGTTGTGCAGCTCCTCCAGCGCGGCCTTCTCCAGTGCCTCGGCGACCTCGAAGCGCGGCGCGCCGAGCTCCTTGGCGGTACGGCGCAGCACCCGGGCGCGCGGGTCCTCGGCACGGTAGACGCGGTGGCCGAAGCCCATCAGCCGCTCGCCCTTGTCCAGGGCGTTCTTGACCCAGGCGGTCGCGTCGCCGGTGCGCTCGATCTCCTCGATCATGCCGAGCACGCGCGACGGCGCGCCGCCGTGCAGCGGGCCGGACATCGCGCCGACCGCGCCGGAGAGGGCGGCCGCGACGTCGGCGCCGGTGGAGGCGATGACCCGGGCGGTGAAGGTGGAGGCGTTCATGCCGTGCTCGGCGGCCGAGGTCCAGTAGGCGTCGACGGCCTTGACGTGCTTCGGGTCCGGCTCGCCGCGCCAGCGGATCATGAACCGCTCGACGACCGTCTCGGCCTTGTCGATCTCGCTCTGCGGGACCATCGGCAGGCCCTGGCCGCGGGCCGACTGGGCGACGTAGGACAGGGCCATCACGGCGGCCCGGGCGAGGTCGTCGCGGGCCTGCTCGGCGTCGATGTCCAGCAGCGGCTTGAGGCCCCAGACCGGGGCGAGCATGGCGAGTGCGGACTGCACGTCGACCCGGATGTCGCCGGAGTGCACCGGGATCGGGAACGGCTCGGCGGCCGGCAGGCCGGGGTTGAACTTGCCGTCCACCAGCAGGCCCCAGACGTGGCCGAAGGAGACGTTGCCCACCAGGTCGTCGATGTCGACACCGCGGTACCGCAGGGCGCCGCCTTCACGGTCGGGTTCGGCGATCTCGCTCTCGAACGCGACGACTCCCTCAAGCCCGGGTACGAAATCGGACATGCGACGGCTCCTTCAAGTTCTGCGATCGGCGCTCCGCCGTGGTGGGGCGGCACGCCAGTGACCGAATGGTGTTTGGCACTCGGTGCCAGAGTGACAGGCACGGGGTGCATTGCGCCATACACCACCGTGGTGATGTTTCCCGCGGACCCGCCCGAGTTCCCGGCCGCAGGGGCCGGTCGTGTCCGGGGAGGTCGTGGAACCCCTGGAATCCCCGGGAACCAAACGCCTGGTTCCGGACAATTCCCCGCAGGACGGGCGGCCAATCGGTGGCGGGTCACCTTATCTCCCACCGGGGTTTGTCCGGAGGTAGCGGTGCCCGCTGCTTGTCGTACGGGATGATGTTGGCGTGCAGACCCCGGATCGCGCCCAGTCGACGCCCCCGAGCCCCGCCAACCGGACCCTGGCCGAGGAGGCCCGCCCCGGCCCGGACCTCACCGTGATGCGCAAGCACTACAGCCACGAGGGCCTGGTCGAGGAGCAGCTCGCGCCCGAGCCGATCGGCCAGTTCACCCGCTGGTTCCACGAGGCGGACGACGCCGGGGTGGTGGAGCCCAACGCCATGGTGCTCTCCACCGCCGACGCCGACGGACGCCCCAGCTCGCGCACCGTCCTGCTCAAGGGCTACGACCGGCGCGGCTTCGTGTTCTTCACCAACTACGGCTCCCGCAAGGGCTCCGAGCTGGCCGCCAACCCGTACGCGGGCCTGCTGTTCCCGTGGATCGCGCTGGCCCGCCAGGTGATCGTCCAGGGCCGCGTGGAGAAGGTCGGACGGGACGAGACCGCCGCCTACTTCCGCACCCGCCCGCACGGCTCCCAGCTGGGCGCCTGGGCCAGCGAGCAGTCCAGCCCGGTCGGCGGCCGGGAGGTCCTCGAACAGCGCTACGCCGAGCTGGAGCGGCGCTACCCGGAGGGCGAGGGCGTGCCCGTCCCGCCGTTCTGGGGCGGGTACCGGGTGGTCCCGCAGAGCGTCGAGTTCTGGCAGGGCCGGGAGAACCGGCTGCACGACCGGCTCCGCTACGTCGCCGACCCGTCCAGCCCGACGGGGTGGCGGGTGGAGCGGCTCTGCCCGTGATCCGTTCGGCCCACAGGCTCCGCGCGGCGACCGCGCGGAGCTGATGGACCGTCACCCTCCGGTGTAGGATGCCCGTCGCGGACCTGCGCCGATGCACTTCCGGCGGGCATCCCGCTGTGCCGACACGATCGAGTGAGGGACTGATGAGCGTCACCGGTGCGGAAACCGCCGCTGGACTCGGCTCTGACCTGGTCGACGTCACCGCCCTGCCGCTCGACGAACTCGACGCCCTGCCCGACACCGTCCTCGGCGACCTGCTGCGCCGGGTGGTCGCGGACGCCCTGACCCCCGGCGCGGAACCGCTCGCCGCCTTCCAGTCGGCGCTCGACCGGTAGGGCCCGGCTTCGGCCCCCCGCCGGTGGGGTCCGTCCTCGGATCCCCGGCCGGCAGGGCCCGTCCTCGAACGCTCGTCGGCGCTGCTGGCGCTGCTGGCGCGCCCCGCGATCCCGTCCGCGCGCCCCCGGGCGCCGGAGCGCCCCGCGCTGCCCGAGTGCGCCTGACCACCGGCTAAACCGCCCAGGGCGCCCAATCCGCCAACTCGCCAGCGGGGCCGGGGGAGTTCACGACATGCTGGGGTATGAAACCAGCGCCGTCGCGGACCGTCGGGCACGGGGGGAAACAGGTGGTGGAGCAGGAACAGCAACGGCCGTACTTCTTCTTCAGCTACGCGCGTCGGGACTTCGAGGCCGAGGACGCGTTCGTCAACCAGTTCTTCAACGACCTGCGGGACGAACTCGGCCGCCTCCTCGGCGCGGCCGCCCGCGCCGAGGAACTCGCCTTCCGCGACACCGAGCAGCTGCGCCTCGGCGACGACTGGGCCGAGCGGCTGGCGACGATGCTGGGCCGCAGCCGGACCATGATCGCGCTCTACTCCCCGGCCTACTTCGCCAGCCTCTACTGCGGCAAGGAGTGGACCGCCTTCCGCGGCCGGGTGCGGCGCCACCACGAGGACACCGGGGAGCTCGTCCCGGCGCTGATCCCGGTGCTCTGGGAGCCCGTCGGGTCGGGGGAGCTCGCCGCCGAGGTGACCAAGGTCCAGTGGGTCCAGCCGGACATGGGCGACGCCTACGCCCGCCACGGCCTGCGGGCCCTGCTGCGCACCGCGCAGAGCGGGGCGTACGAGCAGATCGTCCGGGTGGTCGCGGAGCGGGTCCGGGACGCGGCCGCGCGCCGGCTCGGCGAGCTGCCCGAGTTCGACCTGGGCGCGGTGCGCGGCTACTTCCCGCCCCCGGCGACGCCGGAGCCGGCCCCCAGCCCCGGGATGGTGCGGCTGTTCATCGCGGCCGGCAGCGCCTCCGAGGCCGCCGCCGCGGGCGCCGCCGTGGCCGCCGTCGAGGGCGGCTCGTACGCGGGCGGCTGGTACGGGGCCAAGCCCTGGCACTGGGCGCCCTACTATCCGCCCAACCGGCCGTCCCTCGCGGCGCGCGCCCAGCAGGTGATCACCGCGGCCGGGCACACCACCACGCTGGAGGAGATCGGCCCGGGCCTCGGCGAGAAGCTCGACCAGGCCCGGGAGGACAGCCAGGTCAGCGTGCTCCTGGTCGACCCGTGGGTGGCCGGCAGCGGCCGCTACCGGGCCGCGCTGAGTGAGTACGACGACCAGAACCACCCGGTCACCGGCGTGGTGGTCCCGATCGGCCGCAGCGACCCGGACGGGGAGCGCGAAGCGCCGTGGACCGGCGTGCGCGGAGTGTTCCGCCGGAACTGGTTGCGCCGGAGCGACCTGGAGCACTTGTTCAGGGTGCGCGTGAACCAGGAGAGCTTCGACAGTGACCTCACCATCATGGTGACGGTCGCTCAGAACAAGCTCATGGACGACAACCTCGATTGGGGAGACGATGGCGCGGACGCCTTCGGCTTCGGCTCCGGGGACGACGCCTTCGGCTTCGGCGACGGCCCGGACATGCCCGGGCTGACCATCCCGGCCGGACCGCCCGGCCCGCCCGGCCCACCCGGTCCGCGCGGTCCCCGCGGCCCGCGCCAGAGCCCGCCGTCCGCGCGGCACCATCCCGATCCGGCTCCGAAGGAACTCCCCGGCCAGCGCCGGGGCCAGGACGACGCTGTCCCGCTGAGGGGAGACCAGGACGATGACCACTGAACCCGGCGCGGAGCCGGAGCGCGGCGGACCGGGATCGGTCGTCACGTTCTACTCCTTCAAGGGCGGCACCGGCCGCACCATGGCGCTCGCCAACGTCGGCTGGATCCTCGCCAGCCGCGGCCTGCGCGTCCTGGTCGTCGACTGGGACCTGGAGGCGCCCGGCCTCCACCGCTACTACCACCCGCTGCTCGTCGACCCGGAACTGCACTCCACCGACGGCCTGATCGACCTGCTGCGCTCCTACGTCAAGCAGGCGCTGCCCTCCGCCGTCGGGCCGGTCGGGCTCTCCCCGGCCGCCTGGCTGGACGAGCCGGGGCGGCTGGACGGCTACGTCTGCGGCCTCGCCCTCGACCTGCCGCCCGGCGGCCGGCTCGACTTCCTGCCCGCCGGCCGGCAGAACGCCGCCTACGCCGCCGCCGTCACCAGCTTCAACTGGCGCAGCTTCTACCACGGCCGGGACATCCGCGGCGGCGAGTTCCTGCGCGAGCTGCGCGACCGCTGGGCCCGCGGCTACGACTACGTGCTCATCGACAGCCGCACCGGCGTCAGCGACACCTCCGGCATCTGCACCGTCCTGATGCCCGACACCGTGGTGGACTGCTTCACCTTCAGCGCCCAGAACATCCGCGGCGGCGTCGACGCGGCCCGCGCCATCGCCGAGGCCGAGGAGCGGGCGATCCGGGTGCTGCCGGTCCCGATGCGGGTCGAGGACGCCGAGCAGGAGCGCCTGGAGGCCGGGCGCGACTACGCCCGCGAGGCCTTCGCCCCCTACCTCGGCCGCTGGCTGGCCGGCGACCGCCGGGCGGGCTACTGGGCCGACGTCGAGGTGCCGTACAAGCCCTTCTACGCCTACGAGGAGGTGCCCGCCACCGTCGCCGACCGACCCCAGGAGGCCCGCAGCCTGCTCAACGCCTTCGAGCGGCTGGCCGGTTGGATCACCGACGGTCAGGTCCGCACCCTGCGTCCGCTCACCGCCGAGACCCGCCGCCGGCTCTACGGCGCCTACCTGCGCTCCGCCCGCGCGGTGCCGCGCCAGGTGTTCGTCAGCTATGCCCCCGAGGACCGGATGTGGGCCGAGTGGGCCGCTGGGACGCTCACCCGCTTCGGCTACCAGACCTCCCTGCACAGCGCCGCCGAGCCGTACACCGGAACCCGTCCTCCGGAGGTCGCCGGGCCGGTCGAAGGCCAGGGCAGGCTGCTCGCGCTGCTGTCGCCCGAGTACACCGCACTGCCCCGCGCGGCCGAGGTCTGGCAGCTCCTCCAGGGGCGCGAACTCGCCTCCGGATCACCGGCGTTGGTCTCCTTCCGGCTCCAGGACTCGGACGAGCCGGTGCCCCGCCCGTTCGCCGGGCCGCCGGTGCCCGACCTGGTCCGCTCCTCCGCGGTCGGCGCCGAGTCCCAGCTCTACGCCGAACTCGGCCCGCCGCCCGGAAGCAACCGCCAACTCGACACCGACAGCGGAGAGTTCGCCGCCCCCGCGCGGTTCCCCGGCACCGCCCCGCAGGTCCAGGAGGCGCCCTCGCGCAACGCCGCCTTCATCGGCCGCGGCAAGCTGCTCGAACTGCTCCGCAACCGCTTCACCGGCGGGCCGGCCGCCGTGCTCAGCCAGGTGCTCTACGGCTTCGGCGGCGCCGGCAAGTCCCAGATCGCCGCCGAGTACGCGCACCGCTTCAAGGCCGCCTACGACGTGGTCTGGTGGGTGCCCGCTGAGGAGCCGGCCAACATCCCGCAGAAGCTCGCCGAACTGGCGCCCAGGCTCGGCGTGCCCACCAGCGACGACGTCGCGCACACCGCCGCCGCCGTGCTCGACGCGCTGCGCCGCGGCCAGCCGTACCGCCGGTGGCTGCTCGTCTTCGACAACGCCGGCACCCCCGAGGAGCTCGCCCCCTGGCAGCCGGCCGGCTCCCCCGGCGGGCACGTGCTGATCACCTCCCGCAACCAGGGCTGGGCCCGGCACGCCGGCCTGGTGGAGGTCGACGTCTTCCTCCGCGAGGAGAGCGTCCGGCTGCTGCGCCGATTCAACGGCGGCCTCTCCTCGGAGGACGCCGACCAGGTCGCCCACCGCCTCGGCGACCTGCCGCTGGCCGTCGGCCAGGCCGCCGTCTGGCTCCAGGAGACGTCGATGCCGATCGCCACCTACCTCGAACTGCTCGACGAAGAGCTCACCGAGATGCTGGAGCGCACCCGGCTGCGCGCCGCCGACTACCCGCACTCGGCCGCCGCGACCTGGCGCATCTCGGTCGAGGAGCTGCGCCGGATGAACGCCCCGGCCGCCCAGATCCTGGAGATCTGCGCCTTCTTCGGCCCGGACGCGATCCCGATGCGGCTGCTCTACAGCCGGGCCGTCACCCGCGCCCTGCGGCTGCCCCCGCGCGCTCCCCGCGACAAGCTCGCGATCGGCGAATTCCTGCGCGCCATCAACCGGTTCGGGCTCGCCCGCACCGACCAGGGCAGCGAGACCATCACCGTGCACCGGCTGGTCCAGGCGGTGCTGCGGGACCAGGTCGAGGAGGAGCGGCGGGCCGAACTGCGCGGCGTCGTCCACGCCGCGCTCGCCACCGCCAACCCCGGCGACCCGGACGTGCCCGCGAACTGGGCCGAGTACGCCGAACTCCTGCCCCACCTCTGGCCGTCCGGGGCGCTCGACAGCGCCGACGAGGACGTCCGGCAGTGGATCATCGACTCGGTCCGCTACCAGTGGAAGCGCAGCCTGCACGAGTCCGGCCGCGAACTGGCCGAACGGACCCTGGAGCACTGGCGCCAGGACGGCTACGGCGGTCCCGGCTTCGACGTCGACAACGACGCCCAGACGCTCATGCTGCGCACCCAGCTGAGCAACATCCGCCGCTCCCAGGGCGCCCTCCAGGAGGCGTACGAGATGGACCGGGACATCCTGGAGCGCTTCACCGCGACCCTGGGACCGGAGCACTCCCACACCCTCGCCGTCGCCAACAGCCTCGGCGCCGACCTGCGCTTCCTCGGCCGCTACGACGAGGCCCGGGCGCTCGACCGCCGCACCCTGGACGCCGCCCGGCGCACCCTGGGCCCGGACCACCCGCGCACCCTGATGATCACCAACAACCTCGCCGTCTCCGACTACCTGGCCGGCGACCGCCGGGCCGCCCTGGAGCGGCACCGCAGCAACTACCTCCAGCAGCGCGACGCGCTCGGCGCGCACAGCCTCTACGCGCTCTCCTCGGCCTCCAACTACGCCCGCGACCTGCGCGAGACCGGGCGGCTGCGGGAGGCCCTGGACCTGCTGGAGGAGACCGTCCGGATCTACCAGCAGACCATCGGCGACAGCCACACCGACACCCTGCGCGCCCGCAAGAACCTGGCCGTGGCGCTGCGCCGGGCCGGCCGGTACCACGAGGCCCTGGAGATCGACGAGGACATCTACCAGCGCTACCTGGACATCAACGGCGCCGAGCACCCCGACACCCTGGCCGCCGCCACCAACCTGGCCAGCGACCTCAACGCGCTCGGCGACACCGGGCGGGCGATCCCGCTGGCCGA
This sequence comes from Kitasatospora sp. NPDC005856, assembly GCF_040629945.1. NCBI lineage: Bacteria > Bacillati > Actinomycetota > Actinomycetes > Kitasatosporales > Streptomycetaceae > Kitasatospora > Kitasatospora sp. NPDC005856. The sequence goes on from NZ_JBEXWT010000035.1 coordinate 71,515, forward strand.
ACGGGCGCTGGCGCGCTACCGCGACTACCTGGGCGAGAACCACCCGGTGACGCTGGCCGGTGCCAACAACCTCTCGGTGTACCTGCGGCTGGCGGGGCGCACGACGGAGGCGCGCGAGCTGTCCGGCCGCACGCTGGCGCAGTTCCGCACCGTCCTCGGCGCGCAGCACCTCTACATCCCGATCGCGATGATGAACCACGCCAACGACCTGTCGCTGGGCGGGGAACTCCAGGCCGCGCTCGACCTGGAACTGGAGGCCGCGCCGCTGATGACCGAGGCCCTCGGCCAGGACCACTACGACTCCATCGGCATCAACTCCAACCTCTCGCTGTCGCTGGCCGCCCTCGGGTACGGCGAACGGGCGGCGGAGCTGCGGGCGGACTGCATCCGGCGCGCCCGGGTCACCCTGGGGGAGGAGCACCCGACGACGATCGCCGTGCGGGCCGGGACGCGGCTGGACTCGGACGTGGAGCCGCCGCACGTGTGACGGGCAGTCAGTCCGCTTGCCCTAGGCTCACGGGCATGGTGCCGTTCCGGCAGTTCCTGCTGAAGATCCACAGTCGGTGCAACCTGGCCTGCGACTACTGCTACGTGTACGAGGGCGCGGACCAGAGCTGGCGCGGGCGGCCGCGGCGGATGGAGCTCGCGACCGTCCGCCGCACCGCCCGGCGGATCGAGGAGCACGCGGCCGAGCAGGGGCTGGACGGGGTGTCCGTGGTGCTGCACGGCGGCGAGCCGCTGCTCGTCGGCGCTGCCCATCTGGACGCCCTGCTGCGCGAGTTGGCGGCCATTCGGCCCCGCGTGCGGTTCACCGTGCAGACCAACGGACTGCGGCTGCTGGACGAACCGGCCCTGCTGGACGTGCTGCACCGCCACCGGGTCGCGGTCGGGGTCTCGCTGGACGGCACCCGGGCCGGCCACGACCGGCACCGCAGGCTGCCGTCCGGCGCGGGCAGTTGGGCGCGCACCGCCGAGGCGGTGCGGCTGCTCGGCTCGGACCGGCACCGGGAGCTGTTCGCCGGCCTGCTCTGCGTCGTCGACCTGGAGTCGGACCCGGTGGCCACCTACGAGGCGCTGCTGGAGTTCGCGCCGCCCCGGATCGACCTGCTGCTGCCGCACGCGACCTGGCGGGAGCCGCCGCCGGGGGTCAGGCCGCGTCCGGTGCCGGACGAACCGCCGTGGGGCGAGCCGCGGTCGGGCGTGGAGCCGTCGCGCGTGGAGCCGGCGCCGTACGGGGAGTGGCTGATCGCCGCCTTCGACCGCTGGTACGGCGCGCCGCGCCGGGAGACCGGGGTGCGGCTGTTCGAGGAGCTGGCGGTGCTGCTGCTCGGCGGGCGGGCGGCCAGCGAGGCGGTCGGGCTGGCGCCCGTCGACCTGGTGGTGGTCGAGGCGGACGGGACGATCGAGCAGGCGGACAGCCTCAAGGTGGCCTACCAGGGGGCCCCCGGGACCGGCCTGGACGTGTGGCGGCACGGCTTCGGGCGGGCGGGCATGCACCCGGCCTTCCGGGCCCGCCAGCGGGGCCTCGCGGGCCTCGGGCCGGTCTGTGCCCGCTGCCCGCTGGCCCGGGTCTGCGGCGGGGGCCTGTACGCGCACCGGTACGCGGGGGACGGCTTCGGGCACCCGTCGGTGTACTGCGCGGACCTGGACCGGCTGATCCGGCACATCGCGGGGCGCCTGCGGGCCGGGGTGGCGGGGCTGGTGCGCGGCTGAGCCGGGTGCGGCCGGCGGCGGTCGGGCTCACCCGTCCGGGTCATGCCCGGCCGCCGTCCGGCTGATCCGCCCCGGCGCGGGGAGACTGCGGGCGGGCCGGACGGGTTGGGCGATGGGCCGGCCGACCGGGCCGGAAGCCGCACACACGAGGAGGAGGACCGGTGGCGGGTACGGGCGAGGTGGTGGCGGCCGGGGTACCGGGCGCCCGCGGGGCGGACGGGCTGCCCCGGCACGGCGTGGACCGGGAGACGTTCCTGGCGGTCGCGGGCGCGCGCGGCGGTCCGGAGGCCGTCCGGCTGCTGCGCGCGGGGCAGTTGAGCAAGCGGGCGCTGCTGCTGCTGGCGCTGCGGCGGGCGGCGCCGGAGCACGACGGCTACCGGGAGGCGTACGCGCGGGTGCGGGCGCTCCAGCGGGACGACCGGGCCGGTTGGGAAGAGGCTCTGCTGCGACCGGAGTTGGACGCCTGGGCGGCCGACTGCCTGCGCGGCGCGGCGGCGGGGGAGGGCGTTCCGCTCGGCGGGCTGGGCGAGTTCCTCCGCCCCGACACCGGGCTGCGGCTCCGGCTGGAGTGCGACGGGCTGCGCTGGACACCGTCGATCGACCACACCGGTCCGCGTCGGGTGGACTACGGGCGGCCGCTGGCCGGGCCGCTCGCGGAGGACGAACTCGGTCTCTGGGAGCAGCGGTTGGCCGAGGCGTGGGACGTCCTGGTGCGCCGGCACCGCCGTCATGCGCGGGCCGTCGCGGCCTGCGTGACCACCGTCGTGCCGCTGCGGCCCGCCCCCGGCGGGGAGGCGGTGAGCGCCGCCGCCCGGCGGGCGTACGGCGCGGTGGCGGCCTCGCTGCCGGGCGATCCGGTGCTGCTGGCGCTGGCCCTGGTGCACGAGTTCCTGCACGTCCAACTCGGCGCCCTGCTGGACCTGGTGCCGCTGCACCGCCCCAACGGTGCGGCCGTCTACCACGCCCCCTGGCGGCCCGACCCGCGCCCGGCCGGGGCGCTGCTCCAGGGGGCGTACGCGCACCTGGGTGTGGCGGACTTCTGGCGGGCGGAGGCGGCCGCCGGGTCGGGCGACGCCGCCCGCGCGCACGGGGAGTTCGTGCGCTGGCGGACGCACACCCTGGCCGCCGGGGAGACGCTCCTGGGCTGTGGCGAACTGACATCGAGCGGGCTGGAGTTCGCCCGGGAGATGGTGCGGGTCGTCCGGAGGCTCGGAGAGCCGGGGGAATGAAAGCCGGGCATCGGACGCTTGGCCGGATGGCGTGCTTGTCGGGGTGCGTCCCGGGGCACTCCGGGGGTGTGTCCAGCTGCTCGTCCCGATCCTCGTCCCGGTGCGGGTCTCGGTGTCGGTGCCGGTGTCGGTCGTGCCGGTCCCGGTCGTCGCGGGGCCCGTCCCGGTGGCGCGCTTCGGCGTGCGCCAGGGCGAAGTGCGCGACCGCTGAACGGGTGAATTCTGGGGCCTCAGCGCGCTGTCGTGCGACGTCGGCCGCCTGGGGAGCCCAACGTGAGTCCGCAAGGTGCCGCGCGGAGTCTTCGCGGGCACTACATTTGGTCGCAACCGGGTGGGCTTACCCACCCTCGGCAGGTCCTAACCGCGCCTAAGGAAACGAATATGACTCCGGTAACCAGCACCAGGCCGGCCGGCAAGCTCACTGACCCTCAGGAGACGCCGGAACGCCCCTCCCTCGCCGATCTCGCCGCGCTCGGCGCGGAGGAGCTCGCCTCCCGGCTCCAGCGCGCGCTCCCCGGCGCGGAATCCGGCCTCGTGCCGGTCGCCGCCTTCAACTCCTCGATCTGACCCGGCCCGGACCTCCGAGCGGAACCCAGACCGAGCCGACCGAACCGAACCGAACAGTTCCATGACGACGTCGATTCCGCTGCCGTTGACGCAGTTCGTGGTCAAGATGCACAGCAGGTGCGATCTGGCCTGCGACCACTGTTACGTCTACGAGCACGCGGACAGCAGCTGGCGTTCCCGGCCGAAGGTCATCGCGGACGGGATCATGGCCAAGGCCGCCGAGCGCATCGGCGAGCACGCGGCCGCCCACCGGCTGCCCGCCGTCCGGGTCGTCCTGCACGGGGGAGAACCCCTGCTCGCCGGCCCGGACCGCTTGCGCCGCGCCGCCGGGACGCTCCGGGCGGCACTCCCGCCCGGCTGCGCGCTCGACCTGCGCATCCACACCAACGGCGTGCTGCTGGACCGGAACTTCTGCGCGCTGTTCGCGGAGCAGGACATCAGGGTCGGCATCTCGCTGGACGGCGACCGGGCCGCCAACGACCGCCACCGGCGGTTCGCCGACGGACGCAGCAGCCACCCCCAGGTGCTGCGGGCGGTCACGCTGCTGAACGAGCCCGAGTACCGGCACCTGTTCGCCGGGCTGCTGTGCACGATGGACGTCGAGAACGACCCGGTGGCCGTGTACCGGGCGCTGGCCGAACTCCGCCCGCCCGCCGTGGACTTCCTGCTCCCGCACGCCACCTGGGACGAGCCGCCCAAGCGCCCCGCCGCGCTCGGTGCCACCCCGTACGCCGACTGGCTGCTGACCGTCCACCGGCTGTGGGAGGCGGACGGACGGCCGTTCGCCGTACGGACCTTCGAGTCCGTGCACCGGACCCTGCGGGGCTTCTCCAGCCTCACCGAGTCGCTCGGTCTGGAGCCCTCCGACCTGGCGGTCCTGGAGACGGACGGGACCTTCGAGCAGGCCGACAGCCTGAAGACCGCGTACGACGGCGCGCCCGTCACCGGCATGAACGTCTTCGCGCACAGCCTCGACGACCTGGCCCGCCACCCCGGCATCGCCGCCCGCCAGTCCGGCCTGGCCGGACTGAGCGAGGCCTGCCGCGCCTGCTCCGTGGTCCGCTCCTGCGGTGGCGGGCTGTACGCCCACCGCTATCGGAGCGACGATGGAGGAGGCAGCTTCGACCATCCCTCCGTCTACTGCGGTGATCTCATGACGTTCATCAACGGCATTGCGGGGAACGGGAGTTCGACGGGCGTTCCGGCGCAGGCGGCCGAGGCCCCCCGGCCCGGCGCCGAGCCGCTGCTGCCCGGCGCGCTCACCCCGTCGCAACTCGACGAGCTGGCGCGCGGATACGGGAGCGCGGAGACCGTCGCCGCGCTCGGCCGCTCCCAACTCGCCCTCACCCGGGCGATGCTGGCCGCCGCCTGGGACGCCTCCGGACAGGGGCGGGCCGAGGCGTGGGCCCTGCTGGCGGAGCTCGACGCGGCGGCCCCCGCCGCCGTGGACGCCGTGCTCGCCCACCCGTACGCCCGCGCCTGGGCGGCCCGCAGGCTCGCCGGGGACCTCCCGGTCGGGCTCGGCCCGCTGGCCGCGCTCGCCGCGGCGGCCGCGGTGCGGGCCGGACGGGGGGACGCGGTGCCGGTGCCGGTCCGGGGCGGGTGGCTGCACCTGCCGACGCTCGGCCGGATCGCCGTACCCGACGGCGAGGCCGTGGTCACCGGGCGGGTGGACGGGTTCGAGGTGCGGGCGTCCGACGGCACGGTGCGCACCGCGCTGGACGAACCGCTGCGTCGGGTCCGGCTGGCCGGCGGCTGGACGGTCGCCCTGGAGGACGCCGACCCCCTGCGCGACTGCCACGACCACCCGGTGGCGGAGCACCTGTCCGAGAGTGAACTCCTCGACTGGACGGGCGCGTTGCGCGAGGCCTGGGAGCTGCTCGGGCGGGACCTGCCCGGGTACGCCGAGGGCATCCGGGCAGGCCTGGCGACGGTCACCCCGCTGCGGCCCGGCCCGACCGGCCGGGACGTCAGCTCGGCGGCCCGGCAGGCGTACGGCGCGGTCGGCATCGCCCGGCCGGCCACCGCGCCGACCCTCGCCCTGCTGCTCGCGCACGAGTTCCAGCACGTCAAGCTCGGCGCCGTGCTGGACCTGACGGACCTGTACGACCGCGCCGACACCACGCTCTACTTCGCCCCCTGGCGGCCCGACCCCCGGCCGCTCGAAGGGCTGCTCCAAGGCACCTACGCCCACCTGGCCGTCACCGAGTACTGGGGCACCCGCACCCGCGCGTACGACGGACTGCCGGGCGCGGCCGCCGACCTGGCGCGGGAGCAGTTCGCGCTCTGGCGGCGGTACACCGCCGAGGCCGTGGAGCGGCTGGCGTCGTCCGGGGCCCTGACCGGGACCGGCTCGCGCTTCGCCGACGGCATGCGTGCCACCGTGGCACCCTGGCTCGACCTGCCGCTGCCCGCCGCCGCCGAGCAGGCGGCCGACCGGGCACGGCGGGAACGGGCCCGGATCTGACCTCCCACTCGCGCCGCCCCGGGTCCCCCCTCGCCCGGGGCCATCAACCCCGGGGAAACGCCATCCTCACCGAATCCCGCGCCGGCAGCGTCGCCGTCGCCTCCCCCGTCCATCCCCTCGTCCGTGACTTCGCCGACCTCGGGGTCCGCCCGGGCACGGTGCTGCACGTCCAGGCGTCCCTGCGCGCCCTCGGACCGGTGCCGGGCGGGGCGGCCGGTGTGGTCGGGGCCCTGCTCGAAGTCCTGGGCCCCGACGGCACCCTGGTCGCCTACACCGCGACGCCCGAGAACTCCGCCACCTCCCGCCTCCACCAGTCCGCCACCGCCGGGCTCTCCCCGGCGGAGACGGCCGGCTACCAGGCCCGGATGCCCCGCTTCGACCCGGCCACCACCCCGGCCTCGCCCTCCGTGGGGGCGCTGTCGGAGGCGGTCCGCACCCACCCGGGCGCGCTGCGCAGCCACCACCCGCAGACCTCCTGGGCGGCCGTGGGCCGGCTCGCCCGGGAGATCACCGGCCACCACCCGCTGACCTCCCACCTCGGCCCGGAGTCGCCGCTCGGTCGGCTCTACGACCTGGACGCCCGGGTGCTGATGCTCGGCGTCCCGATGGACCGCTTCACCGCCTTCCACCTGGCCGACCTCCGCATGCCCGACGTCCCGGTGCGCGAGTACCGCTGCGTCGGGACGGACGGCTGGACCACCTTCCGGGCCCCCGACCTCGACGACCTCCACTTCGGCCGACTCGGCGCCGAAGTCCTGCGCACCGCCCACGGCATCGCCACCGCCCGCATCGGCACCGCCGACTGCCGCCTCGTCCCGGTCCGCGAGGCCGTCGACCTCGCCGAAACCATCCTCCGCCGCAACCACCCCTGACCCCCGCCGTAGTCCCTGCCCCCATTCCCATCGCGTGCGCGAGAAGTCGGCCGGCCCGACTTCTCGCGTACGCAGCGACGCCCTCTCTGCCGAGAGGGACGAAGACGCCCGTGCCCCAGTCCGCCGGGCGCCCGGACCGGAATGGCACCCAGCGCAGGAAGTCGGCTTGGCCGACTTCCTGCGCACAAGGGGAGTAGTCCATGTCCGAGTGCCCCGGCGGGCTGACCTTGCGGCGCAGGAGAAGTCGGTCGGGTCGACTTCCTGTGCGTCCTCGGCGCGGCTCTCCGGTGGAATATGTAGACCGGTCTACATGGCCGCTGATGCCGGACCCCCTTGAGCGTGAGAAGTCGGCGGGGTCGACTTCTCACGCACTCGGGTGCCCCTGCGCCTCGGCGGGCCCGAGGGGCGACCAGGTGGTGGCGCGGGCGAGTCGTACGGGCTGTCACTGCCCCGAGGGGGAGGCCGTGGCCGTGGTGGTGCCCGATGGGTGCGGCGGGGTGGCCGTGTCGGAGGGGGACGGGGAGCCTGTCGACGGGCCGGACGGCGATGGGGTCGACGTGGGCGAGGCGCTGGCGGAACCGGTCGGCGTCGGCGTGGAGGACGAGGACGGCGAAGGCTCGGCCGGGGCGGAGGTGGAGCCGCCACGATTGTGGGGCCCGCCCTCGAGGGTGACCACCGCCTGCGAGGGCGGCAGCGCGATCCGGGCGGTCCAGTGGGTGGCCGGAGCCTGGTCCTCGTCCACGGTGACGATCACGGTGATCCGCTGGCCGGGCGCCAGGGCACCGGAGTCGCGGCTGAGCCGGAGCCAGCCGGAGTCCGTCACGGCGTGCCAACGGATCTCCGTGGTGCCGGAGTTGGTGAGGGTGAGGACGGTCCGGTTGCCGTACTCGGCGGCCTCGACGGTGAGCAGCCCGACCGGGGCAGGCTCGCCGGTGCCCGTGGCGGAGGCCCGGTCGACCGCCGGCGCGGCGACCAGGGCCGGGCTGCCGAGCGGGGTCGTGCCGTGGGCCGGGACCGGGATCACCGCGCCCTGGAAGGTGAGCCGTGGAAAGCCGGGAAGCAACGTTTCTGCACCGTCCACACCAGCGCCACCCGCGAGCATCCCCGTCCCGGCTCCGGCTCCCGCCAGCTCCAGCCCGGGCGTGCCGGACGCACCCGATCCCGTCGGGCCGCCCGAGGCGGGCCGTGGCTGCTGCCCGCCGGGCCGCCCGGCCTCCTCCACCCGCACCGCCGACACCGAGGCCGCCGAATCCGATCCGCCGTCGCCCCGGTGCCCGGCCCAGAGCGCGATCACCGGCGCAGCCAGTACGGCCGCGAGCACCCCGGTGGTCACCACCCGCCGGCGCACCGCCAGCCCGCGCCCCGCGTCCGGCGCCCGGTGCCGGGGGAAGCCGCTCTGGTCGAAGCGCAGCCCCGGCACTGCCACCCGAGCCGCCGCCACCCGAGCAGTCGCCGCGCCGGTGGCCGCGCCGGCGAGCGCGCCAGTGGCAGCGAGCGCCCCGCGGGCGTCCACCGGAGCCCGCAGCAGCGCCAGCCCCGACAGCCCCGCCGCACCCCCCGCCGCCTCGTCGGCGGCCACCCGTTCCGCCGTCCCCCGGCAGGTCGGGCAGTCCACCACGTGCTGCACCAGCTCCCGCCGCAGTGCCGGGCCGAGCACCCAGTCCCGCCAGGACTCCGCCCCGGCTCCGCCGAGCCGGTCAAGCTCCGGGCAGCTGCCCACGCCGAGCACCAGCAGTGCCGCCCTGGTCCGGGCCACTTCGGTCTCGGCCCCGGCCAGCAGCGCGCGGGTCCGCTCGAACGGCAGGCCCAGCACCGCCGCCACCTCCAGCGGGGTCAGCCGGTGCCGGACGGACAGCTCCAGTGCCTCGCGCTGTTCCGGGTCGGTGCCGGCCGCCTCGGGCCAGGCGAGCGAGGAGAGCTCGCGCCGCCGCCGGGCCGCCTCGGCCTCGTTCCCCTCGACCGTTCGCTCGTCCCCGGCCGTCCGCCCGGTGTCGCCCCCGGCCACCGTCGGGCCACCCTCCGCGAGCCGGCGCAGGCAGCAGTACCGGGCCAGCGAGAACAGCCAGGCGCGCAGCAGCCCGGGCTCGGCCAGCCGTGCGCCGTACCGCCGCGCCAGTTCGCGGACCTCGCGCAGGGCGTCGGCGGCCGCGTCGTGCTCGCAGAGCACCGAGAGGCAGTAGGTGAACAGGCCGTCCGCCTGCCGCTCGTACGCCGCGAGCGCGGCGGCGGCCTGCGGCCCGACAGCCCCGGCCCCGTCAGCATCGGCCGGCCCGGCAGCCCCGGCCGTCCTGGCCGTCCCAGCAGCCCCGACCGTCCCGGTCAGAGCGCTCGGCCCGCTGGGCCTCCCCGACCACCCTGGCCACCCCGGCCACCCCGACTTGCCGGTCCTGCCCGGCCCGACCGCCCCGGTCGGCCCAACGGTTCTCGTCGTCACCCGTCCGACGGTAGAGAACGCGGTCGGCTGACTCCGACCATTCCCCGCGTATGTACTTCTTTCGGGTAACAGCATCGCCCATCTGTATGGATGCGAGGCGAGCCCGCCGACGGACCGTCGTTGTCACACCCAGGCGCTACGGTGGGCCGCATGCCTCCGCGTTCCAAGACCACCGCCAAGCCCCGCCCGGCGTACCGCTGCACCGAGTGCGGCAACCAGCTGCCCAAGTGGGTCGGCCGCTGCCCGGAGTGCAACGCCTGGGGCACGGTCGAGGAGTACGGCGCGGTGCCGATCCGCACCACGGCCGCCGGCCCGGTCAGTGCGCCCGCCCGCCCGATCGCCCAGGTGGACGGCCAGGTCGCGACGGCCCGTTCGACGGGCGTGCCGGAGCTGGACCGGGTGCTCGGCGGCGGCCTGGTGCCCGGCGCGGTGGTGCTGCTGGCCGGGGAGCCCGGTGTCGGCAAGTCGACCCTGCTGCTGGACGTCGCCGCCAAGGCGGCCACCGCGCAGCACCGCACGCTGTACGTCACCGGCGAGGAGTCGGCCGGCCAGGTCCGGCTGCGCGCGGACCGGATCAACGCGCTCTCCGAGCACCTCTACCTCGCCGCCGAGTCCGACCTGGGCGCGGTGCTCGGGCACATCGAGGCGGTCAACCCCGGCCTGCTGATCCTGGACTCGGTGCAGACCATCGCCTCCGCCGAGCTGGACGGCGCCCCCGGCGGCCCGGCCCAGGTCCGCGAGGTGGCGGGCGCGCTGATCCGGGCGTCCAAGGAGCGCGGCATGGCCACCCTGCTGGTCGGCCACGTCACCAAGGACGGTCAGATCGCCGGTCCGCGTCTGCTGGAGCACCTGGTGGACGTGGTGCTGAGCTTCGAGGGCGACCGGCACGCCCGGCTGCGGCTCATCCGCGGGGTCAAGAACCGCTACGGCGCCACCGACGAGGTGGGCTGCTTCGAGCTGCACGACGAGGGCATCGTCGGCCTGGCCGACCCGTCCGGCCTCTTCCTGACCAGGCGTGACAAGCCCGTTCCCGGCACCTGTCTCACCGTCACCCTGGAGGGCAAGCGCCCGCTGGTGGCGGAGGTGCAGGCGCTGATGGTGGATTCGCAGATCCCCTCGCCTCGGCGCACCACCTCGGGCCTGGAGTCCCCCCGGATCGCGATGATCCTGGCGGTGGTCGAGCGGCACGGCGGGGTGAAGCTCGGCAAGCAGGACATCTACACCGCGACGGTCGGCGGCGTGAAGCTGAGCGAGCCCTCCGCCGACCTCGCGGTGGCGCTCGCGGTGGCCAGCTCCTCCACCGACACCCCGCTGCCCAGCAACCTGGTGGCGATCGGCGAGGTCGGCCTGGCGGGCGAGGTGCGGCGGGTGACGGGCGTGCAGCGGCGGCTCGCCGAGGCGCACCGGCTGGGCTTCACCCACGCCCTCGTCCCTCCGGACCCGGGCAAGGTGCCGCCGGGCATGAAGGTGGTCGAGGTGGCCGACATCGGCGAGGCGCTGCGGGCCATCCCGGGCCGCCGCCGCTCCGCCGCCAAGCCGCGCACCGAGCCGCGCGGTGAGGCACCGTCGGCGCCGCCCGCCCCGCGCTCCTCCCGGGCCACGGAGCGTCCCGCGGCGTACCCCGAGGAGCTGATGGACGGCTGGGAGCCGCTGGACTCCGACGAACTGCGCTGACCCAAGCCCTGCCGAAGCCACACACAGTTAGACTTTCCCCAGTCTCATTGGCCAGAAGGCAGTACCGAGCGGTACTGAGCGACAGAGCAACAGACCGCGGACCGGCGCACGGCGTGAGGCGCGCGGCACGGGTCGACCGGAGGAGTCACGTGGCAGCCAGCGACCGGGGGGCGGACAAGGCCTCCCGCGAGGAGGCCCTGCTGCGGGCCTCCCTCACCGCCATCGCGCCCGGTACCGCGCTTCGTGACGGCCTGGAGCGGGTCCTGCGGGCCAACACCGGCGGTCTGATCGTGCTGGGCTTCGACAAGACCGTCGAGTCCCTGTGCACCGGCGGCTTCGTCCTGGACGTCGAGTTCAGCGCCACCCGGCTGCGCGAGTTGTGCAAGCTCGACGGCGCGGTGGTGCTCGACAAGGACATCACCAAGATCGTCCGGGCCGGCGTGCACCTGATGCCGGACTCCACCATCCCCACCGACGAGACCGGCACCCGCCACCGCACCGCCGAGCGGGTCAACCGGCAGACCGGCTACCCGGTGGTCGCGGTCTCGCACTCGATGCGGCTGATCGCGATGTACGTCAACGGCACCCGCCGGGTGCTGGAGGACTCCACCACCGTCCTGTCCCGCGCCAACCAGGCGCTGGCCACCCTGGAGCGCTACAAGCTGCGCCTGGACGAGGTGGCCGGCACGCTCTCCGCGCTGGAGATCGAGGACCTGGTGACGGTCCGGGACGTCACCGCCGTGGCCCAGCGCCTGGAGATGGTCCGGCTGATCGCCACCGAGATCGCCGGCTACGTGCTGGAGCTCGGCATCGACGGCCGGCTGCTCTCGCTCCAGCTGGACGAGCTGATCGCGGGGGTGGAGCCGGAGCGCGAACTGGTCGCCCGGGACTACTTCCCGGAGCGGGCCGCCAAGAAGGGCCGGACGGTCACCGAGGTGCTGGCCGACCTGGAGGCGCTCACCCACGCCGAGCTGCTGGACCTCCAGACCGTCGCCAAGGCGCTCGGCTACTCGGGCTCGCCGGAGTCGCTGGACTCCGCCGTCTCGCCGCGCGGCTACCGCCTGCTGGCGAAGATCCCGCGCCTGCCCAACACGGTCATAGAGCGCCTGGTCGAGCACTTCGGCGGCCTCCAGAAGCTGCTCGCCGCGAGCATCGACGACCTGCAGACGGTCGAGGGCGTCGGCGAGACCCGTGCCCGCTCGGTCCGCGAGGGCCTGTCCCGCCTTGCCGAATCGTCCATCCTGGAGCGCTACGTCTGACCCGACGCAGCGGCAGTACGGACACCCGAACACGGCGACGGCCCCCGGGGGAAGCATCCCGGGGGCCGTCGCCGTGTTCGCACCGAACCGCACCCGCCCCCGTACACGGCGGAGCCCCCGGCCGCACGCTTGGGTTCTAACGGTCGTCGCAACACCCCAGCTCAAGGTGTGCGATGGACTTCAAGATCCGTAGGGACCGGAAGCCGCAGGGGCCCAGGAAGCT
>NZ_JBEXWT010000036.1:0-29914 GCF_040629945.1 Kitasatospora sp. NPDC005856
CTTCCGACGCCAGCACCAGGCCCAAGCCAAGATCAGCCACTGGCGCCGACGCGGCTATCCCCAACACCTACAAGTGCCGCTGTAGTACTAGGAGAGGAACTGCAGGGAGGACGCCTTGTCGTTCCAGGTGCCGAGGTTTCCGGAGCCCTGCGACCGGATGGACAGCTGACCGCCGCCGTAGTTCACGTGCTCGTGGAGCACTGCCGGTTGGCTGGTGTTGTTGTAGTACGAGCTGGCCGCGTCGTTGAATTGGTAGTCGCCCAGCCAGGACACGTTGACGCGGGTGACCAGGATCGGAGCACTGCCGTCCGCGTTGTAGTTGACGTCCTTGTAGAGGCACAGCCGACCCGACGGGCAGCTGCTCTTGCCCTGCCCGGATGTGAGGTAGGTGTCGGCGGCCAGGTCCTCCACCGGCACCGCCGGGGCGGCGTGCACCGGCGCCGTCAGCAGCCCGGTTGCCAGGGCCGCCAGGGCCGCCACGCCGGTGACAAGCCCGAATCGCGCTCTCATGGAAACTCCTCGAAGCATGCGGATGTGCACGGATCGTGCATTTCGCATATTTCCACCGTGCTGACGCGCCATGATCGGCTGTCACCTGAACAGCGACTCCCCGACACCCGTGCGGGGCCGCCCGGGAACTCGGTCGGCCCCGTTCCCAGCGGGCACGGCCCTGTCCGACGGCCCGGCCCCAGGGCTCAGGTCGCGCCGCGGCCGGGACGGCGGCAGGGGCTGCTGGACGCCCTTCTCGCCCACGAGTTCCCTGCAACCCGAGGCCAAACCGTGCGCAAACCGCACCGATCCCCCCAAGGGAGCGGTAAGTTGGCGCTGCCGACTATGGGGAGAGCCACTGACGTGACCATCGACCAGGCTGCCCTCGGCAGCGCCGTGGAGGCGGTCGTCGCTGCCGCGCGCGACGATGATCCGGCTGCGTTGTACCGGGCCGTGATGCCGCCGGCGGGTGGGGACACTCCTCCGGGCGAGGCCGCCAGGTGGTTCGGGTCGCTCCTCGTCCACCTGGCACTCACCGCTGCGACCGCGTCGAAGCTGGAGCGGGGCTGCTCCCGGGAGGCCGTGTCGGGGTGGATCGGGGAGGTGCTGGGCCCGCCGCCCACCCCCGCGCTGTTGCGTGCCGAGGATCCCGGCCGCATCGACCACGTCGAGGCGGTGGACGCCGCGGCGGGCCACTCCCGGTGCCGCGAGTACGCCGTCGACCTGATCCGGCTGGGTCTGGCCGAGCCGGATGCGGCACCGGACGAGCGAGGCGTCGATGCCCACTGCACGGTGACGAACGACAAGAAGGCGCGGATCATCGTGATGGCGATGCTCGGCCGCCTCGCTGCCTAATCCGGCGGGCGGGGTTGACGGTGCCGCTTCGGTGGTGACCGGGCGGCGAGACGGCCGCCGGTCCTTCGCTGCCCGGACTTCGGGACCGACACGGCGGCCTCGTGGCCGGTGCCACACTGACCGCCCTGCCCGTCGTGGCCTTCCTCCTCGCCGTCCGGCGCAGGATCGCCTCCGGCCTCGCGGCCGGCGCGGTCAAGGGCTGAGCGCGGGCTCGGGAGGGCCGGTCCGGCCGGCGGCGCCCCCGGGCGACCTCCGCCCGCCCACCGGCTCGACCATTGCCCAACCTATCGAAATTCGATAGATTCCCATCGCAACTCGATGGGAGGACAGGTCTTGGGAAAGCTGACAGTGCGCGCGCTGCGCGCCGTGCTCGCGGTGGTGCTCACCGGCAGCGTGCTCGTACAGGTCTTGATGCTGTGGGCGCTGATCAGCGGGAAGGACCAGGAGAACGGTTCGCTGCCGCTGACCGCGCTGCGCGTGATCACGATCCTGGGCATCGGCACGGCCCAGGTCGCCATCTGCTGCGTCTGGCGGCTGGTGACGATGGTGCGACGCGGAACCGTGTTCTCCCACGCCGCCTTCCGCTACGTGGACGGCATCATCGGCGCGATCGTCGCGGCCGCACTCGCGTGGTTCGCGGTGACCGCCGTGAACGCACCCGGCCAGCGGGACGACCCGGGCGTCACCGGCATCATGGCCGGGATCGGCGTGGCCGTCCTGGGCGTCGCGCTCATCGTGCTCGTGCTGCGCAAGCTGCTCGCCCAGGCCGTCGCCCGCGACGTCGAAGCCACGCGGATGCAAGCCGAGTTGGACGAGGTCATCTGATGCCGATCGCCGTCGACATCGACGTGATGCTGGCCAGGCGGAAGATGTCCGTCGGCGAACTCGCGGACCGCGTCGGGATCACGCCCGCCAACCTGGCGGTACTCAAGAACGGCCGCGCCAAGGCGGTGCGCTTCGCGACGCTCGCCGCACTCTGCGAGGTGCTCGACTGCCAGCCGGGCGACCTGCTTCGCTGGGAGACCGAGGACACCGCAGGCGACTGAACCGCGCCCGGCGACACGTCGCCGCCGGTCCCGCTCGACCGTTCGAGGACCGGGTCCGCCCGTCCGGAGGAGGCCGAGCGGCCGGCTCGTCGTCCGGATCGCCGTAGGGCTCGGCGTCCAGGGGATGTCCCATGCCGACGTGTTCACGAAGGCCGCGGAGTCGGGAAGCTCCGCGGTTCTCAGCGGCCGGGTGAACCACGACCGTTCGATCGTCACGCCCATCACCCGGCCAGGAGGAACAGCTTCGGGCCCCAGAGCTCAGTCGGGTCGGTGACGTCGATCAGACCGGCGCACCAGGCGGGGTCCCAACGGTCGTCGCCCTCTCGCAGCGGCGTGACGGCCCCGTAGGCCTCCTCGTCGACGACGAGGTCGCCGTCAGCCGCGTAGTGGACGGTGTCGCCGCCGTTGACATCGAGCGGGAGGCCGAAGCACCTGACCTGCGGGGACCCGGTTACGACTATCGGTGTCAGTGGGGAGCGCTATGTTCGCGAACGTCGATCAGACCTGGTGGAGGGGCATCGTGACGGATCTCGAGAGCGGGACGATCAGCTGGGAGGAGGTGCGCGCCCTCATCGCCGCGCGGGTTCCGCAGGGGGTGATCAAGCGGCTCTCCCCCGTGCCCGCCGCCGAGCTGAGCCATCTGCGCACTCCGCTGCGCAAGCTCCGCGCCGAGCTCTCGCGCGAGCTCTCATCGGGCGACATGAACCGGTATTCCGCCGCCTACGACCAGCTCGCCGCACTGCAGTTCGCCGGGCTCCACTGCGCCGCCACTCCCGCCCAGGCCCTGGAGTGGCTGACGACCCGCCCGCTCCTCGACATCACCTGGCCCCTGCCCGGCGGTGGTTCCACCAACCCGGACCACCACGTCCTGCTGATGGCCCTGCTCTCCCCGCACCGGGACCAGGCGTTCCACCGTGAACTCGCGATCCGGCTCGCCGAGTGGCTGCCCGCACGGGGCAACCACGACCGGTGGCTGATCACCCACGGCCTCGCCGTCTGGTCGGGCGCCGAACTCCCCGTCACCGACGGCTACCTGACCGGCTGGGTACGCGAGGGCGGCTCGATTCGCTACCCCTACCACCGCGAGATCGGCGAGTGGTTCGCCGAGCAGGGCCTGCGCGAGCCGGTGCCGCACCACGACACCCTGCTCTCCTGGCTGCGTGCCCAGCCCGGGCTGGCCGAGTTCGTCCGCCGCCTGTTCGAAGTCCCGGACATCGGCACCGAGTTCACCGATCCCTACGCCGCCCGCTTCGGGCCGGACAACGAGTGGCCCAAGGCGCTCACCGCCCTGGCGGGCGAGGGCGTGCTCGACCGCGCCGAGCTGATCGGCCTCTGCCTCGGAAAACTGCTGCGCGGCGACCGGCCCGGGAACCTGCGAGGGTTCCTCCAGTTGTACGCGGCGCTGGCGCTCGACCCCGAGGAGGTCCTCGCCCGGGCCCGCGATCACGTCCGGCTGGCCGCCGACGGCGCACCGACCGCCGCCAAGGCCGCCCAGGCGGCGCTGGTGCCCGTGGACGACCGGCTCTGTGCCGAGGTGTTCACCGAGCTGACGGCCGCCGTCCTGGCCCGCCCGGAGAAGGCCCTCGCCACCACCCAGCTGAGCCGCGCCGCCGCCGCCCTACGCCGCGACCCCACCACGGCGGACGGCCTGCTGCCCGCCGTCAGCGTGGCCTTCGCCCACCCGGCTCCGGCCGTCCAGGAGCGCGCCCTGCGCCTCGCCGCCCAGCACCTGTCCGGCGTCGCCCCGGCCACCGCCGAGGCCGTGCGCAGCGCCGCCGCCGTCCTCGGCCCGGCCCTGCGGCCCGAGGCCCACCGTCTGCTGGCCGTCCAGGCCCCGGCGGTGGAGGAGGCCGCCGAACCCCACGCCGTCGCACCGCCCGTGGGCCAGGCCGCGCTGCCCGTGGGCCAGGTCGCGCTGCCCGCCGCACCCGCCGGCCCGCTGGACCTCGCCGAGCGGCTGGCGGCCGTGATGGCCGATCAGGTGCCGGACCCGGGCGAGTTCGAGGTGGTCCTCGCCGCCCTCGTCGCCGAACACCACCATGACGCCGCGGCCCTCCACACCGCCCTCGCCCCGCTCACCGCGGGCCGCGACGGCGAACCGATCACGATCTGGCAGGCCCACCGCCTCGAGGAAGCACTCGGCTGCCTGCTCGACGCCCTGACCGGCCGCAGCCACCCGGCGGCGCAGCACGCCGCCGACATGCTCGGCTGGCCCGCTCACCTTCGTAGTCCGGGGACCATTCCCGTGCTGCGCGTGCTGGAGGCCGCGTCCCGGATCGGGCAGGCGCCGGTGCCGCTGCTGCTCGCCACCCCGACCGCCGCCGATGGCTCCGTCGACCCGGCGGTGTTCACCGAGCGGCTGGCGGCTCACCGGGCCGCCGGGGCCTTGCCCTGGCCCGCCGACCTGGCCCAGTCCCTGCTCCGGCTGCCTCCGGAGGCGTTGCCGGCCGCCCGCTCGGCCGTCGCCGAACTCGGCTGCGAGCTCCCGGCCGACACCCCGCCGCCCACGCCGGACGCCTTTCACACCCAGTCGCCGGGCCAGCCCGAGCGGGCCGCCCCGTACGGGGTGCTCGACACGATTCCTCGTATCGCGCCGTTCGTCCACGCCGCCGGGCCCGTTCCCGAAGGCATCACGGGACTGCTCCACGCCCTGCCTGACCCGGCCGACGCCGGTCTGTTCATCGGCATGGTGGCGCCGCGCCCCAGCGTGCTCGCCCAGCTGCCCTGGGTGGCGCCCTGGCATCCGGAGACCGTCGCCGCGCACGGCCTGCCCTCCCTGGTGTCCCAGGCGAACTCCTCCAGCCATCACGTCCTCAACCCCTGGCTGCCCCGGCTCGCCGAGGTCCCGGGTCAGCCCGCAGCGGTGTCCCACCTGGCGCTCGTGTACGGGCTCACCGCCGCCCGCTCGGAGAACCGCACCGCGGCGCTGGACGCCCTGCTGGTCCTGAACGCGCGCGGGCGGTTGCGTCCCGAGGTCCTCGGTACGTGGATCGCGGAGCTGTGGCGGCTGACGGCGGCCAAGCCGAACCGGTTCCTGCCCGTCCTGGCCGACGCCGCGCGCAGCGGTGCGGGCCGGCCGGTCTGGGAGGTGCTCACTGCCCTGATCACCGTGCTCGCCGCCGAGGAACCGGGCGTGCGCGGGCTGGCGGACGCCCTCGCGCTGGCCGCCGAATGCGCGGCGGCGGACGGCATCCGGACCGCTCTGCCCGCCCTCGACGCCCTCACGGCTTCGACCGCACCCCGCCGCGTCCGGACGGAGGCGGCCCGGCTGGCCCGAATACTCGCCTCGTGACGCGCGGAGGACCCCGGCCCGGATGACCAGGGTGCCCGTCACGCCGTCGTACGGTGCGGATCCCGCGACGGCCCCTCCGCCGGCGAAGGACACTGCGGCGACTTCTGAGCCCGTGTCCCGGCAGCCGCTGGACGACGAGCGGATCGATTCGGGGCGCGTCGCGGGATCGTCCGGAGCGCAGGCCGAGCGGCCGTCCGGCCCCGCAAGGTCGCCCCGGCCCGTTGTCGCAGGCCATGGCTAGGGTGATGCTCCTTTCCGGCCGACCGCGCCGGTGACGGGATGCCACGTGGAGGTTGGCATGGACGCAGGGGCAGAAGATCGCGAGCGCTGGGTGCTGGACCCGCTGGTGGGTGTGGGCCCGCTGCGGTTCGGGATGACGCCGGAGCAGGTGTCGGCCTCCCTGGGCGGGGAGGTTCCGGCCGAGCACCGCACCTACCACCCCTTCCCCGCCGGCACCCCCTGGGAGACCCAGGGCGACCCCACGGAGGAGCGCCTGACTGAAGAGCGCTTCGAGGGCGCCGGAGTGCGCGCGCACTACCGGGGCTGGGAAGAGGGCAACGGCCCGCTCCTCACCGCTGTCACCGTCCTCGGACGGACCGGGCCCCAGGTCCTCCTCGGCGGCATCCCGCTGATCGGCCGGCAGCTCACCGCCGTCGAAGCGGACATCACCCGCTACATCACGGACAACGACCTCGGCCTGCGTTTCGTCTGTCGCGGGGACCTGGAGGTCTACGGGCTGGGCGTGTGGGTGCGTTCTGCGCGCGTCGGAGACACCACCGTCAGCGAAGCCCGGATCGGTGCCGAGCAGTGGGAGGAGGAGTGAGCCCCGGCGGAGTTCACACCCGGAAACCGGCCCACGCCCCCCCAACCCGCCGAACGGCCCGGCCCTACGCCCACCACGCCGGCAGAGGCCGAACGCCCGTCAGGCACCAACAGGTCGCACGTGGCGCCGGGTGCGGTCGGTTGAGGGTCTTCAGGGCGTGCGCACCAGTGCCTCGACCGCGGTCGCCGCGGCCTGCTCGATGAGTGCGATGCCGGCCTCCCGCGTGGGCTGACCGTCGGTGAGTACGACGACGAGCAGTGTGTGTCCCGCGCGTTCGACGATGCCCACGCTGTTGACGACCCACAGTTGAGGTGTCCCGTCCGGGAGCCAGCCGTTCTTGAGTACGGGCCGGTCGCCGGGCGCTCCCGCTGCGCCGACGCCCCAGTTCTGTCCGTCGGTGACGGAGCTCATGAGGGCCCGCAGGTACGACCGGGATGCGGCGTTCAGGGGGGAGTCCTGCGTGAACACGGCCTTCAGGAGGGAGATCTGGTCGCGGGCCGTGGTCCGGGTCAGTCCCCAGGCTCCCCGTTGGCCGGCGTGTGCCGGGGTGAGTCCGAGTCGGGCGTTGGCCGCGTCCAGGCCTTGGCGTCTGCCGATGTCGATCCAGAGTTTCTGCGCCGCGTCGTTGTCACTGAAGCGGATCATGTCGGAGGCCAGCTGTCGCTGAGCAGGGCTGGGTCGGCCTCCGCGGTCCTGGGTCTGCAGGAGAAGGGCGGCCAGGATGTCGACTTTGATGATGCTCGCGGAGGTGAAGGTCCCGGTGGACGAACCGTAGGCGGCCGAGCGGCCCGAGGTGAGGTCCTCGACGGCGAGAGCGTACCGGCCGTGGTGCGCCCCGAGCCTGTCGAGCGCGAGGCGCACGGCCTGCTCCGGCGTTGTCGTACCCGCGACGGCGAGTTCCTGCCCGGAAGGCGTGCCCGGCGCCGACGGGGTTGACGTCGACGGTGGGTCCGCAGGGGCGCCCCCGGCCGGACCCGAGGCCGGGATCAGGATGTGGGCCACCATGGCGGCGCCCACGAGCGCGGGTATGACCAAGGCTGTCCGGTGCTTCAACGGGCACTCGCTTTCCGACGTCCGGGCACGCGGACATCGCCTGTGGACCTGTAAAAGGGCGTGCAGGGGCTTCCGGACGCGACGCCGTGCGTGCGGGGTCCGGTGTCGTCCGCCTCAGTGGCGGCTGGTGCGGCTCACCCGCCGCAGGATCCGGCGATCTTCGCTTTCTCGTCGATCTCGATCGGGAAGCCGTGGTGGCCGTCGAGGTTCACGGTCCATCCGTGGGTGAGCGTTCCGGACGAGGGGTTGTCGGCGAGCCAGAAACGGGGGGTGCTGAAGGAGCAGGTGCCGGCGGTCGGGCCCTGACCCCGGTCGGACCGAAGGTCTTCGGTCACGAACTGCTTCCCGAGCCTCGTCATCGCCGTGGAGTCACCGGACTTGGCGGCCGCCACCAGCCCGCCGTAGAAGCCGGAAACCGTGGGGTCGCCCCCCTTGCCGTCTCCGGCGACCGTTGCGCAGGTCAGGTCGGTCACCTTCCCCGTGGCCCCGTCGAAGTCCAGGGAAGGGGCCCGGTCGAGCCGTTGAGTCCCCTGGTACAGCAGGACCTCACCCGACGCCAGCACGCCGTCGACCAAGGAACCGCAGGTCACGCCGAGGGAGTCGGAGCCCCAGATCCGTTGGTACGTGGACTCGTTGGCGAACAGTGCTGCCACCTCTGCCGGATCCACCTCGGAGCGGGTGGCCGGATTCTGGTAGCGCAGGGCGGAGAGGAACAGGGCGTTCGTCGTCCGGGCCGGGTCCGCCGGGGAGGCCGGCTTCGAAGCCGGTGCCGAAGCCGGTGCCGAAGCCGTGGGCGAGGACGGCTCGATGGGCGGGGGTGAAGGAGGCATATCGGTACTCGACGCGGTCGATGCCTGGACGGGCACCGAGGCGCGGTCGTGATCCGCTTGAGACACGAAGCCGGCGCCCAGGGCCACGATCACCACGGCCGCCGCCGCACCCGTCTGCAGGCGCCGGCGGCGCTGCCGTACCGCCCCGATGAGGCCATCGACGTCGTAGCCGCGCGGCGGTTCCTGCCGTGAACGGTCGAGCATGGCCGCGGCCAGCTCCTCCTCCAGGTCGTAGTCCTTCATGCCGCCCCTCCCGAACGTGCGTACTGCGCCTGTGCGTCGACGGCCGACCGGAGTTTCGACAGACCCCGGGCCACCTGGGATCGGACCGAGCCGGCCGAGATGTTCATCAAGTGGCCGATCTCCGCGTCGTCGAGATCCTCGAAGTACCGCAGCACCAGCACGGTGCGCATGCCGATCGGCAGGGACTGCAGCTCGCGCATCAACTCGTCGCGCACCACGAGACCTTTGTACGGATCGACGTGCCCCTCCCCGATACCGTCGTCCAGGGGCACTTCCGCACGTCCACGGAGTTTGCGCCAGCGGTCGTTGGCGAGGTTCACCAGGATCCGGCGCGCATAGGCCTCCGGCGCGTCGGCGGAACGGATCCGGCGCCAGTGCCGACAGACCTGCTCCAGTGTGGACTGCACCAGATCGTCCGCCACATGACGCTCGCCGGTGAGCAGCAGCGCGGTCCTGAAGAGGGCCGACGAGCGCGCATGCACGAATGCCGTGAAAGCAGGAACGTCAGCGGTTCGCATGGTCACCCGGCTCGTGACTCTTGAGCATCTTCGCCTCTCCCGAAGCCCCCTTGGCTCCCCCGCTCAACCTGACGGAGCCCGACTCGCGACTGCTGCACGCGATCTCCGGTCGTGACGCAAGCGTTATCTCGGGTGCGGGGCCAAGGTGACCCGGCCGACGACCCGGCGTTCACCGGCTCGCCGGGGGTGGCCGAGTCGGTGAACGCCAGGTCGTCGAGCCTCAGGTGAACCGCGGTGGGGGTGGGTATCCGTCAGACCTGGCGGATTAGCTGTTCGCCCAGTCACATACGCCCGATGCGGCCGAGGTGTTCAGGGACGTGGCGCCGGCCGAGCAGAGCCCGCAGGGCGCCACCTGCCCGCGGAAATTTCCTTCCACCGGACCGATGAGTTCAGGTGGTGGCGGCAGTCAAACCCTGAGAAAGCAACGACAGCCGCCCCGGGGAGACCTGAAATGTCCAGCACCACCACCGCCGTGAAGTCCAGCCAGGCCGTCGTCCGGACGGTCTGGACGCTGCGGATCCTGCTCGCGCTCTTCTTCGCCCTGGCCAGCGCGCTGCCCAAGCTGCTCGCACTCCCCGCCGCCACCACCGTCTTCGACGCCATCGGCTGGGGCCACTGGTTCATGTACCTGACCGGACTGGTGGAACTCGCCGGGGCGATCGGCCTCCTGTTCGGACGACTGGCCGGGCCGGCCGCGACGGCGCTCATCGTCTTCCTGGTGTTCGCGTTCGTCACCCAGCTCACCGCCATGCACGGCGAGAACGCCGGGACCCCGTTCCTCTTCATGGTGCCCCTGGCCGTCATCGCCTGGAACCGGCGCACCGAGACCGCCGAACTGCTCAGCGTCTGCATGGCGGTCGTGTCCCTCGGCCCGACCGGCACCGGTCGCAAGCGCTGATGACCCGCTGGGAGGCCGCGCTCAACACGCAGCGGACTCCTCAGCGTTGTGCGGCGGACGACCCCCGCCACGCTACCGCGGCCGCCCCGGCGCCCAGGGCCGTGCACAGCGGCGAGTAGTACCGCAGGTTCTGCCGCCGGAACCGCTCCGTACGCTCGCTGACCCGCCCGAACACCACGGGACCGGCCACACCGCGTGCCAACAGCACTCCGGCGACCGCCCGGACCCCGGCCCGCCGTACCGCCGGCGGCCCGACCCGCGGCAGCACCCGCGCCTCGGCTCCCACCAGGTACGACGCCGCTCCCAGCAGCCCCGCCACCGCCAGGCACGCCCTGGCCGGCGGTACGCCGTCCCCCGTCCCCACCACGGCGTCCGCGAACTCCTCCGGCGTCCGCAACGGCCATGGCGTCACCATCCACACGGCGTGCAGTGCCCCCGCCGTCGCCAACGCCGCCGATACCGCTCCCCCGACGACGCGCACCGGATCAGCCATGTCCGAACCCCTTCCGCAGCCGTTCGTTCCTCTCCCACCGTACGGGTGCCTACATCCGGCCCGGCGGCCGCCGTCGGGCTTGATCACTCGGCCGGTGCGGGGAGGTGCGGAGCGCCCGCCCACGACCGGGAGGCCCGGCCCCCCGGGATGGGGCCGGGCCTGCGTGGGCGCCCGGGGCAGGCGGACGCCCGGTCAGGGGTGGAGCGGTCAGGGGATGAGGACGTGAGTCGGGGACGGGGTGGTGGTGGCGGTGGGGGCGGTGGGGGTGTGGTGGCGGGTGGGGCGCAGGGGCCACCAGAGGGCGCGGCCGAGGAGGGTGGCCAGGGCCGGGACCAGGGCGAGCGAGAGGACGACGGCGGAGAGGAGGATGCCGAGCGTCAGCGCGAAGGCGATCTGTGCGCTGCCGGGGGTGGTGGCGAGGGTGGCGAAGGAGCCGGCCAGGACCAGGCCGGCGGTGGCGACGGCAGGCGTGGTGTGGCGGACGGCGCGGGCCACGGCGGCGCGGGCCGGGCCGGGGTGGTGCATCTCCTCGCGGATCCGGTCGGTGA
Organism: Kitasatospora sp. NPDC005856; assembly: GCF_040629945.1. Taxonomy (NCBI): domain Bacteria; kingdom Bacillati; phylum Actinomycetota; class Actinomycetes; order Kitasatosporales; family Streptomycetaceae; genus Kitasatospora; species Kitasatospora sp. NPDC005856. Next base: position 11,089 of record NZ_JBEXWT010000036.1, read on the forward strand.
TGAGGATGTTGTAGTCGGTGCCCAGCGCGACGACGAACAGGAACAGCACCAGGGGGAGGGTGAAGTTGACGCCGGGCTCGTCCAGCACGTGCTGGAACAGCAGGGTGGCGGCGCCGAGGGTGGCGGCGAAGCCGAGCCCGACGGCGAGCATCAGCACCACCGGGGCGAGCAGGCTGCGCAGCAGGAGCAGCAGGATCAGGGCGATGAGGACGGCGGCGACCGGGAAGACGACCGCCAGGTCGTGGTCGACGGCGACGGAGACGTCGGCGAAGATCGCCGCCGTGCCGCCGACGTGGGCGCTCGTCCCGGCGGGCGTGTGGGCGGCGACGGTGGCGCGGACCGGGCCGGAGGCCAGGTCGCGGGCCCGTGCGCTCTGCGGGTCGGCGGTGAGGAAGAGGTCGATCCGGGCGGCGCGGCGGTTCTCGTTCAGGGCGGTGGCACCGACCTGGCCGACGCCCTCGGTCTTGGCGAGGGCGTGGGAGAGGCCGTCGAGCCGGGCGGGGTCGAGGGTGGCGCCGTCGTTCGCGGTGACGTAGACGGTGGTCGGGTCGGACACGCCGGCGGGCAGGGCGCGTGCGATCTCCTTGGCGGTGGCCGCGGCCGCCGTCCCGGAGTCGCCGCCCTGACCGTAGTCCATGCGGATCCCGGTCATCCCGGCGGCGAGGGCGGCGAGCAGGGCGACGGAGCCGAGCAGCAGGACCATCGGGCGGCGCGCGACGAAGGCGCCGTAGCGGGCGGCCGCGCCCGCCCGCGGCTGCCGGTCCAGGCTGCGGGAGGGCCAGAACATCTTGCGGCCGCAGGCGGCGAGCAGGGCCGGCATCAGGGTGAGGCTGCCCAGCAGCATGACCAGGACGGCGACGGCGATCGCCGGGCCGAGCGAGCGGAACTGCCCGAAGCTCGCCACGCCCAGGGTGGCGAAGGCGGCCACGATGGTCAGCGCGGCCGAGGTGATCGCGGTGCCGACCCGGCCGGACACCTCGGCGGCCGCCTCGCGGGCGGGCTGACCGGGCCGGGCGCGCAGGTGCTCGCGGAACCGGAAGAGCAGGAACAGCAGGTAGTCGACGCCGATGCCGAGCAGCACCACGGAGATCAGGCTCGGGGTGGAGGCGTCCAGCTTGAGGCCGGTGAGCACTGCGGCGCCGGCCACCGCTCCGGCGGCCACGCCGCCGATCAGGGAGACCGCGAGCAGCGGCAGCACGGCCGCGAGCACGCTGCGGAACACCAGCACGTTGAGCAGGACGATCAGCACGGTGACCAGGCTGCTGCCGATGAGCGCGGCGGTCCGGTTGTCGTCCGCGGTGTCGACGGTCTCGGCCAGGCCGCCGGTGAACCCGGTGCGCATCCCTGCGTCGTCGAACCGCGCGCGGGCGGAGTCGCGGAAGGTCCGGTAGACCTCCTGGACGCCCTCGTCCACGGCGCTGCCGGTCAGTTCGACGGAGAGCAGCTCGAAGCTCCGGTCGGGCGCCGTCATCGCCGGGGCGACCCGGGGGGTCTGCGAGCGGTCGGGCTTGAGGAACGCCGGCTCGTCCTTCTCCCTCGGCATGACGACCCGGCGCTTGCCGAGCTCCGCCGCCTCGGCCTCGATCCGCCGCTGGTCGCCGTCGGTGAGCGCCTTGCCGTCGCTGCGGGCGACCAGCACCGTGACCGTGGTGGCGTCGGGCTTCACCCCGAACTGCTCCTCGGCGATCCGCAGGGCGGCGGCCGAGTCGTAGCTCTTCGGCAGGAAGTCCCCGGTCTGGGACTGGGTGACCCGGCCGAGCAGCATCGGGCTCAGCGCCCCCAGTGCCAGTCCCAGCACCGCCCAGAGGGCGATGACCTTCCAGGCGTGTCTGGTGGAGAATCCGGTCAGTGCGCGGATCACGGTGCCCTCCGGCTGATGGACGCGAACGTCGCCTTGTCGCCGGGGGTTCCCGGCAGGTTTCCAGACCATCAGGCGAGGGGGGTGCCGGGCGTCCGGGCAGCGGACGATCCGGGCCGGGGCCCCTGGTCCCCCGGCGGGCCGGAACCGGGACCGTGCTCCTGGTCCGCCCGCCCTCCCTCGGCCGGAGGGACCATCCGGGGCCGGGCGGGCGGGTGCCAGAATGAGGCATCAACGCTGGTCAGGCCGGAAGGACGAGGATGAACGGGCGTCAACGCCCCGGCGCGGCCGTGGACGAGGTGCCGCGGAACCGCGAGATACCGCGGAACCGCGAGGTGCGGCAGGACCGCACGGACGGCCTGCCGTGGACCCAGGCGGACGCGCTGGTGGCCGTCGTCGCCGGCACGCTGGACCTGCTCGCCCACCTGCTCGTCAGCGAGGTGGCGGGCGCCCGGGGCGTCGGCGTGCCGGGCTTCGTCCTGCTCGTGCTGTCGTGCGTGCCGCTGCTCGCCCGGCGCCGCCACCCGGTGCGGGCGCTCGCCGCCGTCCTGGTGTTCCAGTCCGCGATCGACCTGTCGGCCCCGATGGGCATCCACTTCGGCGCCGTCCTGGCGGTGGCGGTGTACTCGGTCGCCCGGAACCGCTCCTGGCCGGTCGCCGCGGGCGCCGCCGCGGCGACGGCGCTGGTGTCGATGCTGAGCCAGAGTGACTTCCCGGTGCCCTCCGCGGAGTCGGGCATCTCGGCCGTCGCCTCCACCTCGCTCGTGGCCGCCAGCGGCCTCATGGTCGCCCGCTGGCAGCGCGAGGTGGCCGCCAACCGCCGGCTGCTGGCCGACCGCGCGGTGGCCGAGGAGCGCCGCCGCATCGCCCGGGAGTTGCACGACATCGTGGCCCACCACATCACCACGATGCAGCTGATGGCCGGCGGCGCCCGCGCCAACCTCGCCAAGCCGGAGGTGGTGCGGGAGGCCCTGGTGACCCTGGAGTCCTCCGGGCGGCTGGCCCTGCGCGAGATGCGCCAGTTGCTGGACGTCCTGCGGGCCGGTGACGAACCGGACGCCGCCCCGGCCTCGCCCCAGCCGGGGGCGGACGACCTCGGCCGGCTGGTGGACGAGTCCCGCCTGGCCGGGCTGCCGACCGCGTTCAGCGTGCGCGGGCCGCGTCGACCGCTACCGCCGACCGTCGGCCTGACGGTGTTCCGGATCGTCCAGGAGGGCCTGACCAACGCACGCAAGTACGCGGGGCCGGCCAGCGCGTCCGTCCTGCTGACCTACCGCGCGGACGGAATCACCGTCGAGGTGCGCGACGACGGCCGGGGCGTGTCGTCCCAGGACGCGGGGCACGAACCGGTGCGCAGCGGGTACGGCCTGATCGGCATGCGCGAGCGGGTCGCCCTGCACGGCGGCACCCTGGAGGCGGGGCCGCGGCCGGAGGGCGGCTTCGCCGTGGTGGCCGAGCTGCCGCTGGCGGAGGAGGAGACGGCCGAGGCGGCCGTCCAGAGCGGGGATGCGGACGGGGCGCCGGCCGAGCGCGTCGGCGGCGGACCGCGCGGGGAGGCGGTGTACCGGTGACGGCCGTGACGCCCGCGATCCGGGTCCTCATCGTGGACGACCAGCCGCTGGTGCGGCGCGGCCTGTCACTGATCCTCTCGCCGGACCCCGCCTTCGAGGTGGTGGGCGAGGCGCAGGACGGCGCGCAGGCCGTCGCGCTCGCCCGGCGGCTGGGTCCCGATGTCGTGGTGATGGACATCCGGATGCCCGTCCTGGACGGGGTCGCCGCGACCGAGGAGCTGGCCCGCACGCTGCCCGGATGCCGGGTGCTGGCGCTGAGCACCTTCGACATGGACGAGTACGTGGTGGCCGCGCTGCGCGCCGGCGCGTACGGGTTCCTGCCCAAGGACGTCTCGCCGGAGGACCTCGCCGCGGCGATCCGCACCGTCCACATCGGGGAGGCGGTGGTCGCCCCGCGCCTGCTGACCCGGCTGATCTCCGCCTACGTCCGGACGCCGCTCGGCGCCCCGCCTCCGTCCGGCGTCGTGGCCGGGGAGCTCACGCCCCGCGAGGTGGAGGTGTGGCGGCTGATGGCCGCCGGGCTGGACAACGCCGCGATCGCCGGGGCCATGGACATCAGCCACTCCACGGTGAAGAACTACATCACCAGCCTCTTCGGCAAGCTCGACGTGCGCGACCGCGCCCAGGCGGTCATCGCGGCGTACGAGTCCGGCCTGGTCACCGCCCGTTCGGGGGGCGGTGACCAGGCCGGACACAGGGGTTAGGCGAGAAGGGACGGGGCGGCGCGGGGCGGCGCAGGGGTCGGCGGTCGGGGGATCGGTCTCAGGGGCCGAAGGCCCGGGGTGCCCACTGGTCGAGGTAGTCGGCGATCGGCCGCAGCTCGGTGGTGAGGAGCCGCTGCTGCGCCGCCACCCACGGCTCGGCGAGGACGGTGGCGATCGCGCCGGGGAAGGTGGAGAAGCGTGCGCAGGCCAGGACGGAGGCTCGCAGCTGCGGGCCGGGCAGGTGCAGGAGCCCGGTGCGCAGGATGTTCTGGAGCCACGGCTGCTGCTCCGGCCGGTACGGCGGGAGTGTCCGGAAGCGGTGGGTGACGACGGCCCCGGGGATGCCGAGCGAGGGACGCCCCGCGCGCCACCACCGCAGTGCCAGTTCCACGTCCTCCAGCCCGAATCCGCTGAAGGCCTCGAAGCCTCCCTCCCTGAGGAAATGGTCGCGGACGACCGCCAGGCAGCCGCCCGGGAGGAGGCCGACCTCGACGGGTCCGGGACCGGCCGCCGGGCGCCAGCGGTAGGTCAGCAGGGCGTCCACGAGTTCGGCCCCGCAGCCCACGAACCGGCTGTCGGAGGCGTCCCGCACCGCGGGTCCGACCAGCGCGTCCGGCATGCGGTCGAGCGCGGCCACGAGCGGTGTCAGCCACTGGTCGTCCACCGCGCAGTGGGCGTCGAGGAAGACGAGGACCGGTTGGTCCGCGGCCCGCGCGCCGCGGTTGCGGGCCGCGGCCACGCCGACGTGGTCCCCGCGCAGGGTCCGCACCCACGGCGGCCAGTCCCGCTCGCAGCCGCCGTCCGTGCTGCCGTCGTCGACGAGGACGAGCTGCCGCGGCCGCACGCGCGCGCTCGCCACCGACCGGATGGTCTCGGCGACCCGGTCGCCCTCCTGGTAGGCGGAGACGACGACGGTAACGGGCACCGAGGAGGGCATGCCGGCGTCACCGCTCCGGTGGAACGGCGGGTGGCTGGCCCGCGGGGTGCGGGCCGACGGGGTACGGACCGGCAGGAGACGGACCGGCAGGAGACGGACCGGCAGGAGACGGGCCTGCGGCAGTGAGCTCCGGCGGCAGGCCGCCGACCACCGAGGCGGGCGTCCGGGCCCGGCTCCAGAAGCTTCGGCACTCCGGCAGCAGACGGCCGTGCCGGGCGGTGTCCACCCAGGTGTACCGCTCCGGTTCCCGGGTCAGGGCGAAGCCGCGCAGCAGCGCGAACTCGCAGAACCTGCCGAACCCGGCGGCGTGCGCGTAGTCGCCGATCGACTGGCCGTGCGCGTCCCGGCAGTGGGCACGGAGCCCGGCGTACACGTGCCGGGGGACGACCAGGGGCGGCGGCTCGGTGACGTCCGGCCGCACCGGTTCTCCGAAGAAGGCGGTCGGGCACCGCCGCCAGCCGTCCGTCTCCGGCCGGGCGCCGCCCGAGTCGAAGGCCATCCGCGGCCGGCCGCGGTCGAACAGGCGGGCCGTCAGCTCGCACGGCGCCGTGAACACCTGGTCCGAGTCCAGGTGCAGGATCATGTCCGCGTCCGTGTAGCGGTCCGCGTTGAGCTTGGTGATCTGCTGGCCGAGGTAGTCGTCGGCGTAGTCGCGGCACATGGCCAGACGGACGCCCGTCGACTCGATCGCCGACGGCTCCATGCGTTCGAGACTCGACCGCGGCACGACCACGACGACCTGGCGGTGACCCGAGGCGAACAGGGCGATGGACCGCAGCGCCAGGGCCAGCCACTGCCGGTCCCGGTGGTAGGAGCGGATGAAGACATCGAGGACCGGGGTCACTCGACGGGCTCGTCTCCGATGCCGATCGCGGGTCCCGGAGTGCCCGTGATGCCGCCGGGCGGCAAGGTCATCAGGAGTTCGTCGAACCCGGGGAACACCTCGGCCCACCGCGTTTCGCCGGCCCAGTGCGGCGCGATCCCCGCCGCGAGTGCGAGGTGGAAACCCGTGAGCCGGGAGATCCGGGCCCGGTCGAGGTTGAGGGCCAACGCGTCGCCGAGACGGGCGGCGTCCAGGCCGAGTTCCTTCAGCACCGCGGGCGGGCTCGCCGAGTACGCCGTGAACTCGGTCCCGTCGGTCAGGATCCGGGCCTGCCGGGGTACGAAGCCGACGTCGGTGAGCTCACCGGAGACGACCGCCGACTGCTCGTTGACGAACAGGGACACCCAGTCCACGCCCGCGCCCGCCAGGTCGTCGAAGAGGAACTTCGTCATCGCCGCCGCCAGCCCCACGTTGGTGGCGTCCCTCACGGAGAGGAACGCCGGGGTGAGCAGCGACTGCCCGTTGTCGCTGACCACCGCCACCGCCATGCCGCGCAGGGTCCTCGCCCCGATGCCGGACGGCGGCCACGGACGCTCCTCGAAGGCCACGGCGGTCCTGGTGCGGGCTCTCGCCGCGAGCGGGACCAGGACCTCGTCGAGCAGGTGCCCGAGGCCGAGCTGTCGGAGGAACCGGGCCAGCTCCGGCCGGTACTCGCCGAGGAGATCGGTGGTGATCCGCAGTTCCAGACGGTCGTTCAGCTCGTCGTGAAGGTTGTTCATCGCTCCTCGCCGGTGCCGGCGCCGTTGTCGTCCACGTCGTAGAGCCACGCCACCGCCGAGTACCGCACACCGGTGCGCACCGGGCGCACCTCGTGCAGGAGATCGGAGCGGAAGGTGACGATGGAGCCGGCTTCCAGCCGGATGTTCTCGGGCGCCAGGGTGCCGTCGGGCCGCGGAACGTGAAGGACCAGCGCTCCCCCGTCGAAGGACGGGAGGCCGTCGTGCGGTGTCGCGTCGTTCAGCAGGCAGACGATCGACAGCCGTCGGTGGCGGACGACGGCCGGATCCAGCGGGTCGTCGGAGCTGTCCCGGTGGACGCGGAAGAGTCCGCGCTCGGCGTAGCTGCAGAACTTCGGGCCGTCCAGTGCGGCCCGCCGCCATTCTTCGTCCTCGATCGCCTTCCGTGCGACCTCCCGCATCGCGGTGACGACGGGCTTCGACTGCTCGGGCGCCAGCTGGTGCTCGGAGCAGCTGCGCATGCTCAGGTCGACGACGTCGTTGCTGCGGCGCAGCACCGGGCCGGTGATGGCGGCGGAGCTTGCCATGGCCTCGACGGCGGCGCGGCAGTCCTGCGGTGACAGCGCGTTGCGCCAGATTCTCGGCTGCGCCTCGTTGCGCTCTTCTCGGCTGGGAGTTCCGGTCCGCATCCTTCTCCCGCTCTCGGTTGGTCGTGCGACGGCAACGAGGAACCCGCCGACAAGTTAACCGATGGTGACCGCACTCTCGCGGAAGGTGATCACCCGGGGGTGCGCCGTGTCTCCGTCGGCGGTTCCCGCAGCGGCCGCGTGCCGCGCCGCTCCGGCCGCGCGAGCGTCACCGGCACCGCCCCGGCCCGGTCCGGGCCGCTCACCTGTCCCGCACTCCGGTGCGGCGCTCCAGGCCTTCCAGGATGAGGGCGAGACCCGCCTCGAACGCGGACTCGTGATCGATCGCCGGCAGGCCGGCCGGTGGCGTGGCGGTGCCGTGGCCCGGATCCGCCTGCTCCTCCAGGACACTGCCGACCGTGAAGCGGCCGGCGGCCAGCATCGCCATCTGCGCGTCGCGCTCGGGCACGCCGGAGCCGATGAGGAAGTCCGTCTTCCGGCGGATCCGGTCGAGGTCGCCGCTGGGGGTGGTGCCGGCGTGGAGCCGCGCGCCGTCCCGGCGCAGCAGCAGGGTGCGCCTGAAGCTGCGCGTGTTCTCCAGGAACCAGCCGCGCCAGTCGTCGCCGGGGGTCGGCAGCGGTTGCGCCGCGTGGGGTGCCATCGCCGTTTCCGCCATGGCGGCCAGGAGGTCCTTCTTGGTACGGAAGTGCCAGTAGAGCGAAGGCTGTTCGACGCCCAGGCGCTTCGCCAGTCGCCTCGTGCTGACGGCATCCAGTCCGACCTCGTCGAGCAGGCCGAGGGCCTCGGTGACGACGGTCTCGCGATTCATCTTGGTCACGTTGAAAACCTATCGCCGATAGATGACACTGGAAAGGAATCATTCACTGATAGATTCCGGGTGGGGGCATGATCACACGATCGGGAACACCGTCCTTGCGGGTCCTCGTCGCCGGTGGCGGGGTCGCCGGGCAGGCCCTGGCGTTCTGGCTCACGCGGGGCGGGCACCGGGTGACCGTCGCCGAACGCTTCCCGGCCCTGCGGGCCACCGGCGCCCAGGTCGACCTGCGGGGGCAGGGCATCGAGGCGGTCGAGCGGATGGGACTCCTCGGTGCCGTCCGCGACGCGCTCGTGGACGAGGCGGGCGTCTCCTTCGTGAACTCCCGCGGCGAGGCCAAGGCGACGATCATGGCCAACACCTCCGGAACAGGCCGGCAGACCCTCACCTCCGAGTACGAGATCATGCGCGGTGACCTGGTGCGCATCCTGCACGCCGCCTCGAAGGACGACGCCGAGCACGTCTTCGGCGTGGGCGTGAACGGCTTCGAGCAGGACGAACGGAAGGTCATCGCGCACTTCTCCGACGGGTCCTCCGGCGAATTCGACCTCCTGGTCGGTGCGGACGGGCAGGGATCGCGCATCCGGCGGGCGATCCTGCCCGCGGGCTGCGACCCGTACTGGCGGGTCGGCATCCACATGGCCTACTGGTTCATCCCGCGCACCGCGTCCGACAGCGACATCCGGGACACCTACATGGTCCCGGGCGGCCGTCAGATCATGCGCCGCAGCCACAACCCGACCGAGACCCAGGTGTACTTCGTGATGCGGGAGGAATCCGCGGAAGCCTCGGCGATCCACCGGCAACCCGTGGAGCACCAGCGGGACTTCTGGGCGAACAGGTTCCGCGACGCGGGCTGGCAGACCGAGCGCTTCATCGACGGCATGCGGACGAGCCCGTTCTTCCACTCCCAGGAGGTCGTCCAGGTCCGAACCGACACCTGGTCCAAGGGCCGCGTGGTCCTCGCCGGCGACGCCGCCCACTGCGCCTCCCCGTACAGCGGCATGGGAACCTCCGGCGGACTGGTGGGCGCCCACGTCCTGGCCGGCGAGATCAACCGGCACCCGGGCGACCTGCCGACCGCGCTGGCGAACTACGACCGCGTGCTGCGGCCCTTCGTCGACGCGATCCAGGGCGAGGTCAATCCGCGCCTCCTGCGCCTGGGCCTGCCGACGACCCGGCGCGCGATCGACACCTTCCAGGCCGCCACCGCGCTGGCCTGCCTCCTGCGCCTTCCCGGTCTCGTCGCGCGTCTTTCCCAGGAGGATCGCGGCGGCGACTGGCGGCTGCCCGAGAACCCGGCGCCGATCAGCACCGCCTGAGGGCGACCGGACACCTCGGAAACCGATCGCCGTCGCGCGGGACGCGCCTTCGGCGCGCACTCCCGAGCCTGGTGCCCGGCGGGGTTGTTCGACAGGATGTTCCGGTGGCGAACTTGACCCGCATCCTGACGATGACCCGCACCAACTTCCGCGCGGCCGATCCGGTCGAGCGGTGGACCGCGCGTGCGGCCTGGGCCGTGCTGACCGCGACGGCCTGGCTGGTGGTGATGTTCACGACCGTCTTCGGAGCCGAGGTCGCCGGGGTTCCCACGGGCGTCGTGACGTGGTTGGCGATCGTCCTCTCGCTGGCGGTCCCCCTCGTCTCGTGGATCGCCGTCACCTCCGAACCCGGCGGGCGCCCCGGCGCGCCGGCCTTGACCGTCGTCCTCCTGCTGGCGGCCGTCCTGCTCGTCGTCGCCTTCGTCTGAGTCGAGGACCCGGGCATCCTGCCTGGCCGGCGTCGGTCGATGAGGAGTAGGAGCGTCCGCTGGGGTGCGGCGCACCCGCCCTCTCACGGGACCGACGCCGGCACGTACGCTGCGATCATGGATGACCCCGTGCTGACCGCCCGTGAACTGGTGCGGGACCGATTCCCCGCCGCCCGGGCGGCCTTCCTCGCCGGCAGCGTGCTGACCGACCGCCGGACGCCCACGTCCGATCTGGACATCGTGGTCCTCCTGGACGGGCCGCCCGCCCCCCTCCGGGAGAACCTGGTGTACCGCGGCTGGCCGGTGGAGCTGTTCGTGCAGACGGAGGCCGTCTGGCACGGCTTCGCCGACCAGGAGACCGCGCAGCGGAGTTCGCCGCTGCTCGCCATGTGTGCCGACGGCATGCTCCTGGTCGACACGGACGGGCTGGGCGCTTCGCTCCAGGACGAGGCGCGAAGGCGTTGGGCGGCGGGCCCGCCGCCGCTCTCGGGCCGGGAACGTGACTACCAGCGGTACGTGCTGACCGACTTGCTGGAGGATCTGCGCGGCTGCGCGGACCCCGCGGAGCGGGTGTACCTGGTCGCACACATGGTGCAGCGTGCCTCGGAGCTGGCCCTCCTGGTCGGCGGGCGCTGGCTTGGCGAAGGCAAGTGGTTGTCGCGGCGGCTGGCTGCGGCCGACCCCGGGTTGCACCGCGCGTTGTCCGAAGCCGCCCCGCAGGCGATCGCCGGGGATGCGAAGGCCTTCGCCGCGGTCGTGGCAGAGGTGCTGGACCTGGCCGGCGGCTCGCTGTGGGACGAGTACGCCATCCGATGAGTCGGTGGGGCGCCGTCGGGCTCGACGACGGCGGCAGGTCCGCCCCCTAGGACGGGATGCGGGCCAGGAGTTCACCGGCGGCCCGGGTCAGGTGCGCGGCGATCTCCTCGGCGGGCACCGGCGATTCGACGTGGCCCAGGTACGCCGCCACCGCGTCGACCATGGGTGCCAGCTCCTCGCAGGGCCCGTAGGCCTCGGCCACGTTCTCGATGATGAGCCCGGCCCCCTCGTAGGGGTCGAGCCATCCGCCGACGATCTCGGCGGCCCACCAGCGGGCGAGTGCCAGCCGGCCCTGCCAGTAGTCCCCGTACTCCTCGGGCGGGCGCAGGCCGAACCCGAGCTCGTCCATCACCCGGTCGAAGAGCCCCGGGGCCTGGTCCTCCTCGCCGCTGAGCAGCCAGGCGAGCGGCCACAGCGACGGCGTGTCCACGCCGGCGACCAGGGCGCGGAGGGCGGCCTGGATCAGTGACTGCGGCTCGGCGTACCGGCCGTCGACCCACTCGTGGGCGATCGCCCGCAGTTCCCGCACCGCTTCGGCCGCCGTTCCGGGGGCTCCGCTCGTCGTCATGGCGGCATCCTGCTGGGTACCGCCCACCGCCGGCCAGCGGATATCCGGCGGCCGGGTACGGCGGTGGGCGCCGGTGGCCGTGCCCTGCCGGGCGGTCCCGTCTCGTCGACCGTCCTGGTGTGCGGCGCACCGCAAGTGCCGGCGGGCGATCGCGGCACCGGTGTCACAGCTCCTTGTAGGTGAACTCGGCCACCGGACCGGTCGGGGAGGAGTAGCCGTTCGACAGCACGGTGACGTCGATGGTGTGCGGTTTGCCGACGCCGGTGGTCGGGTCGGGCACGGTGGCGGCGATCTCGCTGGGCGCGCCGTGGCGCTTGACCTCGACGGACGGGGAGGCGTTGTCGCCGAAGAAGACCTGGGCGTGGGAGCCGAAGTTGACGCCGGTGATGGTGACGCGGTGGCCCTCGCGGCCGCTGTCCGGGGTGAGGCCGGTGAGCATCACCGGGGCGGGGCCGCCGTAGGCGAACTGGCCGAAGGGGACGGCCGGCGAGGTACCGAGGTTGGTGGTGACCCGGACGGCGACCACACCCACGCCGGGAGGCGCGAAGACGCTGATCGCGGTGCCGTCGCCGCTGACGACCGGGTCCTGGCACGGGACCGTACCGAAGTCGACGGCCGTGCCCGCGCCGAAGCCGCTGCCGGCGATGACGAGCGCACTGCCGGCCTTGCCCTTGTTGCTGCTGAGAGCCCGCACCACCGGGCCGGGCAGCACGTCGGGGGTGCCGAGCAGACCCAGGTAGGTGGAGTTGGCGTGCTGGTAGGCGACCTGGCCCATGAAGTCCTGGACCGTCTTCTTGACCATGACATGGTCGTAGTCGCTCTTGTAGTGCGGGTGCAGCGGGTAGGCCTTGCCCGGCTGGGCGTAGACGTGGGGGCCGGGCAGGGCGGCGATCGCCGTGATCACGGCCTTGACGTCGTCGTTCGCCGCCGGGCCGGGCGGATGGGGGTACCACTTCTTCACGTCGCCGAGACTGGTCCAGGCCTGCGGCACCAGGTCCCAGTGGTTGTAGTGGCGCTCGTTGGCGACCCAGTGCAGGGAGTCGACGTACGCCGCGAAGTCCGGGCCTCCGGCGGTGGGGGCGGCGAAGGTGTGGAGGCCGAACCGTGGGGTGGCGCCCGGCCAGGTCTGCGCCCGGAGGTAGGGCGCGACCATGGTGGCGATGCATCCGCCCAGACTGTGACCGATCACGTGGACGGTGGGGTCCGGCGCGGCCCCGGCGAGGACCCCGGCGAGCGCCTGCACCAGGGTGACGCCCGCCGTGCTCATGGTGACGACCTGGCTGAACGCCTCCATCGCGCCCTTGGAGACGGCCACCGGGGCGGACGGCGAGCCGACGGCGGTGAATGGCACCACCGTGCCCACGTCGAGGTCCTCCAGCAGGTCGGTGACGTTGGCGACCGTGCCGCGCAGGACCACGGCGAACGCGTTGGCCGAAGGGTTCGCGGCCAGGTACGCCATGTTCGCGTTGTCCGGGCTCAGCGCCAGCCACTCCAGGCTCCAGTCGTTCCCGGTCGCGAGGGAGGACTCGGCCAGCTGCTCGCCGACGCCCAGGACGATCCGGTTCCGCTGCTCGGCCGGCGTCTCGCCCGATGGGCGGGGGGTGGCCCCGGTCGCCGCGATCGCGGCCAGTGTCATGGCCACCTTGGGCATGGTCGCTGTGCTCTGCTCCGTCGCCACGCGTGCTCCCTGGGATCGGACCGACCCGCCGGGTGGGGAGGTCGTGTCCTCTCTGGGTTCCGCCGGGGGCGTCCGACGATGTGTCCGGGCCCGGGACGTCATCCCAGCGGGCGCCCGCGGCCGCGGCCGACCCGGGGCAGGCCCGATGAGCCCACCCCACTCCCGGGACCCGGGCCCCCGGACGGACGGCCGGACGGCCGGTGTGCCGGATGCCCTGCGGGCTGCCAGGGGCGGTGACCGGGCCGAGCCTGTGGAACGGATGCCGAGGTGCTGTCGAATGCGGCCGGTCGGACGGCAAAGCGCAGGCAAAGTACGATCAGTACGCTCGGTCCCCGGTTATGTGAGGAGTGCCCCCGGATGGTGTTCAAGCGGCTTCTCGGCGCCCTGGGCGTCGGTGGACCCACCGTCGACACAGTGCTGTCCACCCCGACCGTCCATCCCGGTGGCACCGTGCACGGCCAGGTCAACCTGGTCGGCGGCAGCCGGGACGCCGAGATCAACGGCATCACGCTCTGCCTGGCCGCCCGGGTCGAGGTCGAGCACGAGGACGGCGAGAGTCACACCGTCAAGGAGTTCGCCCGGGTGCAGGTCTGCGGCCCGCTGCGGCTGGCCGCCGAGGAGCAGCGCGCCGTCCCGTTCGCCTTCCCCGTACCGTGGGAGACGCCGCTGACCGCGATCGGGGGCCACCACCTGACCGGCATGGCGCTCGGGGTGCGCACCGACGTCGACATCGCGGGCCAGCTGGACCGCGGGGACACCGACCCGCTCGCGGTCCAGCCGCTGCCGGTGCAGCAGCGGGTGCTGGAGGCGCTGGCGGCGCTCGGCTTCCACTTCCACCGGGCCGACCTGGAGGCCGGCCGGATCCACGGCACGGGCCAGACGCTGCCGTTCTACCAGGAGATCGAGTACAAGGCGGCGCCCCAGTTCGCCCGGCGCTGCAACGAGATCGAGCTGTCCTTCGTCACCGACCCGCACCGGGTCGAGGTGGTGCTGGAGTTCGACAAGCGCGGCATGCTCCACAGCGGCGACTCGGTGCGCACGTTCCTGCTGGACCATGCGGCCGGGCAGCACGACCTGACCGGCACGGTGGACGGCTGGATCCGCGGCGTGCTGGGCCACTGATCGCGCGCCTCGCCTCCGCGGCCTGCACGGGCGTGGCGGCGGCCGACGGCGCGGCGCGGCGGGGACTCGGCGCACTCGAGACCACCGCCCCGCCCGATCGGCCGCCCGCCGCCCGCGAAGCCGAGGACGATCTGCCGGCTCGTCGGACCGGTACGCGGGTCGTGGCCGCGTCCCCGCCCGATCAGGCGTCGAGCACCTGGCCCTTGCGCCTGACGACCGGTCCTTCCGCCGACCACGGGAACTCGATCCAGTCGTCGGTCCGCTTCCACACGTACTCGCACTTCACCAGGGAGTGCGACTTCTCGTAGATGACGGCGGACCGGACCTCGGCGACATGGTCGAGGCAGAAGTCGTGCACGAGCCTCAGGGTCTTGCCCGTGTCGGCGACGTCGTCGGTGATCAGGACCTTCTTGTCGGTGAAGTCGATCGCGGCGGGAACGGGCGCCAGCATGATGGGCATGTCGAGAGTGGTGCCCACGCCCGTGTAGAACTCGACGTTCACCAGGTGGATGTTCTTGCAGTCCAGGGCGTACGCCAGACCACCCGCGACGAACACCCCGCCGCGGGCGATGCTCAGGACGAGGTCGGGCTGGTAGCCGTCGTCGGCGATCGTCTGCGCGAGTTCGCGCACCGCCCGCCCGAAGGTCTGGTAATCCAGGATCTCGCGCGCATCAGTCACGGCGATCAGTGTCCACGGCCGTCGGCCGGGCGGCGAGCACCGGCACGCTGAGGGCCGGAAGTGTGGCGCTTCACACCTCGGCCGCCGCTCCGGGCGGCTGAGGCCTGTCACCGCGGCGCTGGCCGACGGCGGCCGGGAGGCGGCGTGCGGCTCGCGTCCGTCGTCTCACTCGCGTCCGTCCTCGGCCCCGCCCTGCAGGGCGGGGCCGTAGGCGAGCAGGATGCTCAGCGCCGCGTAGTCCGATCCGGGGCGGCGGACGGGCACGAACACCTCCAGCCGGTCCCGTTGGGTGCGGTAGCCCGCCTTCGTCGCGCGGGCCGGGCTGCCGACGTGCGCGGCCAGTCCCTGGACGTCGAGCCGGACGCCGTCGTCCGGGCCCGCGGAGACGAGAGCGATCCGGGACCAGGCGACCGGCGCGGGGAAGGGGGCGAGCGTCATCCCTTCGGCGGTGAAGGTCAACGCACCCCAGCGGAACGCGCCGCCCGCGCCGAGCTCGTCCAGGAGGCGTTGCGCGCGGGCCTCGGCGACGGCTCGCGTCGCGACCGTGACGAAGCGCGCGCCGGTGTCGGGGGTCGCCTTCGAGATCAGCCCCCAGAAGCCGCACTCCTCGCGGACCTTGACGTAGTCCAGGCCCCGGAGACGGATCCGGCCGCCCGTGTAGGGGCGGATCACGGTCTTGAGCACGTCGTGCGAGTGCGCCGTGTTGATGTGGACGGACACCCGGGTCGACTCGACGGAGGCGATCTCCCGCCACGCGTACCGCAGCGTGCGGCGCCCCGGCCGGCGCAGTTCGAAGCCGTGCTCGTACTCCCGGATCCGGATCCGGGAGTGCCGCACGCACAGGGCGAGGCACACCACGGCCGCCCCGGGCACCGCCCAGAACGCGAGGCGGAACGAGGACTCCTCGTCGTAGTGGTCACTGACGAGGGTGCACAGCACGCCGAACACGATGAGGAGCACGACCAGCGCGCTCAGCGGCCTGCGTGCATGAACTCCCTGGTAGGTCCACACCCGCTGCCCCAGCCGCCCTGGCCGCTCCGGGCCTGCCGCAGTGCCTGCCGACACCACTCACCTCGCATCGTCGTCCGATATCGCGTCGTCGAGTCTCGGGCGGGTTCGCGCGGGTGGGCAACGGGAGAACTACTCAATTCCCGCGCGCCCGCGGTCCGGTAGCGCCGGTCCGGCAGTGTCGGCGCGCGTCCGTAAGATGGCCACCCATGGGAACGGGGGCAGCCACGGGGACGATCGCCGGCCTCGGCGGTGAACTGACGCCGCTGATCGGGCGGCGGGCGGAGACGGCCCGGATCGCCCGGCTGCTCTCCGGCGCGCGCCTGGTCACGCTCAGTGGGACCGGCGGTGTGGGCAAGACCCGGCTCGCGCTGCGCGTGGCGGCGGAGGCGGCGCGCTCCGCCTTCCCCGACGGCGTGTACGTCGCCGAGCTCGCCGATCTGCGGGACCCCGAGCTGCTCGCACCGAGCGTCCTCGGCACCCTCGACGTGGCGGACCCGGGGCGCCCCGGCGCCGATGCGGCGGCCGTCCTCGCCGCCCGGCTGCGCGAGCGGCGCGCCCTGTTGGTCCTGGACAACTGCGAGCACCTGATCGACGCGTGCGCGCGCCTCACCGACGCGCTGCTGCGGGCCGCGCCCGGACTGCGCGTCCTGGCGACGAGCCGGCAGCCGCTCGGCATCGCGGGCGAACAGGTCTTCCCCGTGGAGCCGTTGCCGGTGCCGGACGCCGACGCGGGTCACGGCCTGCGGGTCCTGAGCGGCAATCCGGCCGTCGCGCTGTTCGTCGACCGGGCCGCCGCCGTGCTCCCCGGCTTCGCCCTGACCGCGTCCGACGCCGCCGTCGTCGCCGAGCTCGTCCGCCGCCTGGACGGGCTGCCGTTCGCCATCGAGCTGGCCGCGGGCCGCGTGCGGAGCCTGACGCCCCAGGAGATCCTGGAGCGGCTCACGAACCGCTTCGCGCTGCTGACCCGGGGAAGCAGCGTCGCCGCCGACCGGCAGCGCACCCTGCGCGCGTTGATCGACTGGAGCCACGACCTGTGCACGGAGCCCGAGCGGCTGCTGTGGGCGCGGGCCTCGGTGTTCCGCGGCGGCTTCGACCTGGAGAGCCTCGAACGGGTCTGCGCGGACGCCGGACTGCCACCCGCCGCCCTGCTCGACGCCCTCGACGGCCTGGTGGCCCAGTCGATCGTCAACTGCCGCCACGCGCAGGGGCGTTCGCGCTACCACCTGCTGGAGACGGTACGGGAGTACGGGCACGAGCGGCTGGCCGCGTCCGGCTCGCTCGACACGCTGCGCGCTCGCCACCGGGACCGGTACGCCGAACTGACCGCACGGGCCGGGCAGGAGTGGTTCGGGCCCCGCCAGGTCGACTGGTTCACCCGCCTGCGCCTGGACCACCCGAACCTGCGCGCGGCCCTGGAATTCTGCCTGGAGCGGCCCGGGCAGGCGCGGGCCGGTCTGGCCCTGGCCGTGACGCCCCGGCACTACTGGATGACCGCGGGCCTGCTGTCCGAGGGGCGCCACTGGCTGTCGCAGCTGCTCGCCGCCGACCACGCGCGGGACGACGGCGGCGACCCGGCCGACCCGGCCGACCCGGACGGACCGGACGCCTCCGTCCGCCTACAGGCCCGGGTCACCGACACGTACCTGCGCATCCTGCAGGGCGCCCCGGAGGCCGACGTGCGGCACGCGCTCGCCGCCTGCGAGGCGGCGGCCGGGCAGGGAGACCACCGGCGGGAGTCGGCGTGGGTGCGGCACCACCACGGGATCCTCGCCGTCTGGCGCGAGGACTTCGCGAACGCCGCCGAGCTGTTCGCGCGGGCGCGCACCGAGTTCCGCACGCTGGGCTGCCTCGACGCGGCCCTCGAGTGCCGGGTCAAGTTCGCCATCGCGCACGCCTACGGGGGCGAGGCCGCCGCGGCCGCCGAGGCGTGCGGCGAGGTCGAGGAGGCCGCCCGCGCACACGGCGAGTCCTGGCTGCACGGCATGGCCCTGCTCGCCCGCGCACTGCTGGCCCTGCGCGCGGACGCACCCGCCGACGCGACCGCACACGCCAGGGCGGCCATCGCCCGGCTGCGCCCCTTCCAGGACTGGTGGGACGTGGCCATGTGCGTGGAGGTCATCGCCTGGAGCACCCGCGACACCCCGCGGCGCGCGGCCCGGCTCCTGGGCGTGCTGCACCTGTTGTGGGAGTCGCTGGGCGGGCGGCTCGGCGCGGCCCCGTTCATGCGCACCCAGCACCTGCGCCTGGACGCCGAGGTACGGGAGGCGCTGGGCGCCGCCGCCTTCGACCGTGAGTTCCGCCGCGGAGCGCGCACCACCGTGGACGAGGCACTGGCCTACGTCCTGGACGACGCGGCCGGGGTACCGGGACTGACGAAGCGCGAGAGCCAGGTCGCGGAACTGGTCGCCGAAGGCCTCACCAACAAGGACATCGCGGCGCGCCTCACGATCGCGCAGCGCACCGCGGAGAACCACGTCGAACGCATCCTGGGCAAGCTGGGATTCGCCTCGCGCACGCAGCTGGCGGTGTGGACGTACGAGCAGCGAGGCGAACCGCCCGGAACATCCGGCGGTCGGAGTCCGCGGTGAACGTGGCTCGGGAACGCGCGCCGGAGACATCGCGCAACCACGCGGGTGGCGTGGTCGCGCCCCTACCAGCCGTTGCCGATCTTCACCGGTTGCGCGCTGCTGTAGCCGCGGCTGCTCTCCCCCGGGTACAGCAGCAGGTCACCACTGGCGTCGTTGCGGGCGACGATGTCCTGGTGGCCGTCGCGGTCCCAGTCGGCCAGCCCGAACGACGAGTAGCCTGCCCAGCCGTTGCCGATCTCCACGCGCTGGAAGCTGCTGTAGCCGCGGCTGCCGTCGCCCGGGTACAGCCAGAGCTTCCCGCTGTCGTTGTCCCGGGCGATGACGTCCTGGTGGCCGTCGTGGTCCCAGTCGGTCACTCCGAACGGCGAGTAGGGCAACCAGCTGTTGCCGATCTTGACGGGTTGCGCGCTGCTGTAGCCGCGAGTGCCCTCCCCCGGGTACAGCAACAGATCACCACTGGCATCGTTGCGGACGACGATGTCCTGGTGACCGTCGCCGTCCCAGTCGGCCACCCCGAACGGCG